>CALLCD010000096.1 GCA_938049795.1 uncultured Hyphomonadaceae bacterium
TGGCAAGAATCGCGACCGGCATCCCGTAAATATGCGCAAAGCCGCACACCAGCGTTTCGCCATAGAGCTTTTTGAACTCGTGAAACTCCGACCCGTCCACAAGCCGCGCAATCACCTCACGCGCATCATAGGGCTCCTTGGCATCGGCCGGGATCAGCCCGTTCAGTTCTTCAATGTCATAGATCGGCTCGCGCGGCTCGGCCAGTTCCAGCGGCTCGGGCTTTGGCCGGTTCAAGGTGCGCACCGCAGAGCGCATAATCGCCAGCGCATGATCGTCATGGGCGGCATAATGATCTACCACGCCGGACTTGCGCGCATGCACATCCGCCCCGCCCAGATCCTCCGCCGAGATCACCTCGCCCGTCGCTGCTTTCACCAGCGGCGGTCCGCCGAGGAAAATCGTTCCTTGCTGGCGGACAATAATCGTCTCGTCCGACATCGCTGGCACATACGCCCCGCCCGCCGTACACGAGCCCATCACCGCCGAAATTTGCGGAATCCCTTTCGCGCTCATATTCGCCTGATTGTAGAAGATCCGCCCAAAATGCTCCCGATCGGGAAAAATCTCTGCCTGATGCGGCAAGTTCGCCCCGCCACTGTCGACCAGATAAAGGCACGGCAAATGGTTCTGCTCGGCAATTTCCTGCGCCCGCAAATGCTTCTTCACCGTCATCGGATAATATGTGCCGCCCTTGACCGTTGCATCATTGCAAACAATCACGCATTCGCGGCCCTCAACCCGGCCCACGCCCGCAATCATCCCTGCGCCCGGTGCGGTATCCTCATACATCCCGTTCGCCGCCAGCGCGCCAATTTCGAGAAACGGCGTCCCCGGATCAAGCAACCGCTCCACCCGCTCGCGCGGCAACAGTTTCCCACGCGCCACATGCCGCTCACGCGCCCGCTCCGAGCCGCCCTGTTGGGCCGCGTCCGTCTTGGCCCGCAACTCCTCGACCAGCGCCGCCATCGCCCGCGCATTGGCCGCAAACCCCGCCGACGCCGGATCAAGCTTTGATTTAATCACAGGCATAGAATCCATCCCAAAATCTCAAATACGCCCCCGTTAGAACAGGTTTCAGCACGGCGCAAAAGGATCAATTGGTAAATCCCTGCCCCGATAGAGCGCGAACCTGCACGTATTTTGCAAAGAAACACAAAGGAAATTCACGCAAACACTTTGCACAGCACGCAGGAGACGGCATGTTCCATTCTATGGGCTTAGAACTGGTGCCATCGCTAAAAACGATTCCCTTCCTGAAGGACGCCCCTGCGCGTGCGCTTCGGGCGGCGGGCAAAGAAGCCAAATGGTTCTCGCTCAAGGCCGGTTCGGCGCTTTTAGAGGCCGGCGAGACCGCCGACGCGATCTATTTCGTCCTCTCCGGCACCCTCGGCGCATTCCGCCCGCGCGAGAGCGGCCATATGGACTTTCTCGGCCACATTCGCGCCGGTGAGCCGGTCGGCGAAATGGCGCTGTTCTCCGGCGGCCGCGAACATTCGAGCGAGGTGCACACCAATTCCGTCTACGCCCTGCGCGACACCGAAATCATGAGCATCAGCCGCGCAGGCTTTGACCGTTTGATCAAGGCCGAGCCGGAAATCCTCGAACGGCTGATCCGCGTCATTCTCCTGCGGCTGCGCCAGTCCGGTCGCCGCTCCGCCCGCGCCGAGCCCAAAGTGTTCGCCATGATCGCGACCTCGCCAACCATCGACCTCGAAACCCGCGCCAACACGCTCAAAGCCACCCTCAATGGTATGGGCCTACGCACCACCGTCGTCAATCAGGCCGAAGGCGAGGACAAATCTACCGCCTATTTCGACCATCTCGAACACAGCAATGATATTGTTATCCTGACCGCCGAGCTTGGCGATCATGGCTGGTACAAACTCGCTGTCCGCCAGGCCGACCGGATCTGGATCATGGGCCGCGCCGATGCTGTGCCCTCCGACCCAATCCTCGCGCGGAACAATTCCCCCGCCCGCCAGTTCAAACTCGTCGATGTCGTCCTCTTGCACAGAGGCCGCGAAAAACTCGCCGCCACGCCCGGACAATGGCTCTCGGCCACGGGCGGCGAGCGGGTCTTTCACTGGAACGGCCAAAAGGGCCGCGACTGCCAACGCCTTGCCCGCGTCATGAGCGGGCGCTCGGTCGGGCTCGTCCTGTCCGGCGGCGGCGCGCGCGCTTTCGCTCATATCGGCGTCGTTCGTGCCTTGCGCGAGCGCAACATCCCCATCGACTTTGCTGGCGGCACGTCTATGGGCGCTGTCATCGCCGCTTGCGTCGCCATGGGCTGGTCAGACGCCGAGATCGAACGCCGTATCCGTCAGGGCTTTGTCGAAACCAATCCGCTGGGCGATTACACGTTGCCCGTCGTTGGACTGGTGCGCGGCAAACGCGTGGACCATCGCCTCAAAACCCATTTCGGCGACGCCACAATCGGCGATCTCGAAATCCCGTTCTATTGCGTCTCGACCAATCTCACAGACGGCGATTCGCATGTCCACCGGCGCGGCTATGTCCGCCATGCCTTGCGCGCCTCTATCGCGCTGCCCGGCATTCTGCCGCCGATCATTGATGATGGCGATGTCCTCGTCGATGGCGGTGTGCTGAACAATTTTCCCGTGGACATCATGCAGGGCCTGCATCGGGGCGTGATTATCGGCTCCGATGTTACCCGCCAGCGCGATGGCTTCCCCGCTGATGAGTTCATCGAACCACCCGGCTTTATCCGCTGGGCCTTCCAGAACGGTCTACGCCGCACCCCGCCCATCGCCTCGCTGCTGATGCGTGCGGCCACCGTTGGCGTCAATCCCAAAGCCAATCGCGAGCACGCCCATATCTGCGTCATCCCCGACATTGCCAAGCTCGAATTGCGCGATTGGGAAGCCTATGAAGCTTCGGTCGAAGCGGGCTATAAATCCGCCATCGAGACGCTCGACGCCTCTGACCGTGTCTTGTCTGAAAACGCGCTGAAGCAACCCCCGGTCACGGCTTAACCGCTCAGCCTGCCCCCAAGCTGTTCAATAATCACATTTTGATAAAGTGACGCCGCAAGGCCGTCCGCGCTATGACCGCGACCGATAAGCTTTGAACAGGAAATACATAGACAAGAGCACCAGCACACCGCCCAGAACCGTCAGACCCATATAGCCATACTGACCCATGCCCCGGTTCACGCCGGACAAGTCTGTGCTTGGGCCGATAATTCCGAAGAGCGCAAACAGGGCTCCGATCAAACCGATTGCCACATAGATCAGCCAGCTAAGCCCCATCCGCGGGCGTGGTTCATCAGCATCCTTGATGTTCGCGCCTACTTTCGCAACGGGTTGGTGCAGCGCCGCATCCGGTATCGGCTCCAGATCGTCGATCATGGGGCGGGCGGTGTCTTCGAGCGCGGCCACATCCTCAATCGTCAGCGCATCCTCTTCCACCAGCATCGCCTCGGGCAAGGGTGGCAAGTCATCAGCGATTGCCGTTGGTGCGGCAGCCGGGCCGTCGGCCAGTTCTGAAATCGCCCGCGTAATCTCATCCGGCGTCGGGCCATCCTCGGCCCCGCCTGATTTCGGCGCAGCGGTTTCGTCAGCACCAAGCCCCGGCTCACCGAGGATACGCGTCAACCGAGCAACAAGGGCTCCGGCTGCAAGTTCTGGCGCGGTCTTATCAGATGGAGCTTCGCGCGCAGGCATTTCAGGCCCTATTGGCGCGTCATCTTCTTCGACATCGACAAGCGGCGGTAGATCGTGGACGCCAGATTCGGGCACAACAAAGCGCTCGGCACGGTCGTCAAATTCCAATTCGGTCTGGCCATCATCTTCCGTCGGTTCGGGACTTTCAGCCTGCCCGACCTCTTCGGTCTGTGTGGCTTGAGGCGCTGCAGAGATATCCTCCGCAACCGGAACAGCTTGCTCGGCCTCCGGTGTGCGCTCGCGTGTCGCCACAATCGGCGGCTCGCTCGGAATAAACCGTGCCGCCGCTTCGTCGAGCACGGGCCGGATATGCGCAGACGGCGCAATCGGTGTACAGCCCGGATGCCGCATGAACAGCGCTTTCTCGACCGCACGACGCCGGATCAGCGCATCGACGATAATCAGCCGCCCGTTCAGCCGCGCCTTGCGCCACGCTGTAAACGCCTCGCCTGCGGCCAGCTTTTCACCAGAATTGAGAAAGGCGAGCACATCAGACGTGCGAAACGCCTCGGCCCCGATATTGAAAACAAGCGAGACCAGCGCATCAAATTCGTTCTGATTGAGCGGCGCCATGACCGCCTCTTCGATAAATTGCTCAATCGGCGGCAAATCATAGTTTTGCAGAATGGCAACCGCTTCGGTGCGGGTCACCACAACGCCTTCGCGCGCGCCTTTGGTGTGACCAAAACCGATCACCCAGCGTCCACCGCCGAGCGATAAGGCCCGCGAACGGAACCCCTCAAAGCTCATCAGGAGCTTTATTCCACGGTTTGAAGTGCGCATTCTACGCATCATGGCATGCCCCATGTTGAAACAGATTCAGACTCATGACCGGGCCTTGCAATTTGTACGCCCAATCCTTGTTTTTAATCACAATAGGACAAGTGTGGCCAAACCAAGGAAGCTCAAAAAAGCCATTGTATCGGTCAGCGTCAACAAAAATACCGATGACGCCACCGCCGGATCGACCCCCGCTCTCTGCAAGGCCAGCGGCACCATAATGCCCGCAAACCCGCCCCAGATAAAGGTCGCAAGGATCGCGGCCCCAATGGTCAGCGCCAATGTCACATTGCCAAACCACAGGAACGTCACCGCGCCCACACCGCATGCAAAAATCAATCCATTGGCCAGCCCCGTCAGCGTTTCGCGCCGGATCGCCCGCCGCGCCGCAGCCCCCTCAAGCTCGCGCTCGGCAATCGCCCGCACCGTCACCGTCAATGCCTGAGAGCCCGCATTCCCGCCAAGCGCGGCGACGACCGGCATCAAGACCGCGAGCGCCACATAGGCCGATAAAACCGGCTCGAACAGAGAGATAATCCCCGACGCGAAAAACGCCGTAAAAAGATTGATCCCGAGCCAAGGCGCGCGCGCTTTGACCGAATCCCACACCGTGTCCGACCCATCTGCCGAGCGCACCCCCGACAAAGCGAGCAAATCTTCGGTGTTCTCTTCCTGAATGACATCGACCATATCATCGACCGTGATCATCCCCGTAATCCGGCCCGCCTCATCGACCACCGGCGCCGAGGCTAGCGAATATTTCTGGAACAGGAACGCGGCCTCTTCCTGATCCATCTGCGTTGTGATCTGCGCCTCGATCTCGGTCATGATGCTGGCCAGCTTCACCTCGCGCGGCGTGCGCAACAAAAGCGGTAGCGATACCGCGCCCAGCACTTTGAACCCCGGATCAACAACATAAATATCGAAAAACTGCTCGGGCAGCGCGTCCCCCGTATTGCGCGCATGATCAATTGTATGCCCGACCGTCCAGAACTCCGGCGCAGCGACAAATTCGCGCTGCATCAACCGGCCAGCTGTCTCCTCGTCAAAATCGAGCGCCTGCTCCAGCGTCGCCCGTTCCAGTGGGGCCAGATCCTCCAAAATCCGCGCCCGCCGGTCTTCTTCAACATCTTCGAGAATCGCCGCCGCATCATCGGACTCAATGTCCGGCAACACCGCCGTCACCGCCTCATCGGGCAGCATCTCCACCGCTGCGGCGCGATATTCGTCGCGCAATTCGACCAGAATGTCCGCCGGAAAATCATCCCCCAGCAGGCCGATCACCTGACCAAAATCATCGCTCGACAATTGCTCCAGCGCGTCCGATGCGTCTGCCGGATGCAGCCCCTCAAACGTCCGCTTGAGCCAAGCCGTGTCGCGCCCCTCAAGCGCGGTTTCCAGCGCCTCGAGCAGGGCCGGGTCCACGCGTCCCTGATCCTCGCTTTTGTCGGGCGTGTCGTGTCCGTCTGGCCGTTCGGTCATGCCCGGCCTCCCATATCAGCGCGCGCGCTTTCCTATTAGGCTGTTCGCCGCGCCAAGGCCAGTCTCAATTCAAGCCGCAACTCTTAGAATTTGAAGCCGCCATTGAGGATCGAATTATAAGTCTCCTGCGTCAGAAGCACATATTTGCGCTTGTCCGGATGGGCAAACCAGACCGGCTCGCCAACCGCTTCAGGATCAAACCCCTCACGCACCAGATCGACTTTGCGATATTTGAACGTCCCCGTCGTTTCCGCCTCGCGCTGGACCCGCAAAAATACCGGCACCGCATAGGCTGGCAGCCGCGCTTTGAGCTCGTCGAGCAGATGTTCAAAATCCACATCCCCATTGAGCGTAATCGCGCCCATGCCCGCTTTGCCATCCATGCCGCGGATCGGCACACCGTAAACATTCGCCAGCGCAATCCCATCAATACCGGTCAGCGCTTCGCCGACTTCATTGGTCGAGACATTCTCACCCTTCCAGCGGAACGTGTCGCCAATCCGGTCTACAAAATAGATATAACCGTCCGCATCCTTGCGCATCAGATCGCCCGTCCGAAACCACAAATCGCCCGGCTCGAACACATCACGCAGCAGCTTCTTCTTGGTCGCTTCGGGATCATTATACCCCTCAAACCGCGTCCGCGCCTCATTGCCCACACGGCCCAGCACTTCCGCAGGCTCATCAGGGTCCGCCACAATGCAAAACCCGTCCGCCCCGCGAATAGGCACTTCTTCCTCAATGTCGAATTTCACAAAGGCGACATGATCAAACTTCTTCTCAAGCAGCTTCGGAATACGCCCGACCGCGCCGACCTTGCCGTCAAAATTCAGGAACGAGACATTGCCCTCCGTCGAGCCATAAAACTCGACCAGCGACGGCACATTGAACCTGTCGAGAAACTCCTGCCAGATCTCCGGCCGCAACCCATTGCCAAATCCCGTCCGCAGCTTGTGCGCGCGCTCTTTGGGATGGGGCGGCTGATTGAGCAAATAGCGGCACAGCTCGCCAATATAGACAAACACTGTCGCGCCCTGATCGGCCACATCATCCCAGAAATTCGACGCCGAAAACTTCCGTCGCAAAATAATGCTCGCGCCCGAATAAAGTGCAATGCCAACCGCACACAATCCGCCCGTGCCATGATAGAGCGGCAGCGTAATGTAAACGCGGTCCCGCGCCGTCGTCCCCGTCGGGGTCACAAAGGTCCGCATCATGCCTTGCGTGCGCCCCTGAACGAGCTTTGCCGCTTTCGGCAATCCGGTTGTCCCCGATGTATACACAAACAGCGCCAGATCCGCGCCGTTGAGCCCTGCTCTGTGGCTCCGATCCGGCCGCGCATCAGACATCTCGCCAAGCGCTGCCTGCAAATCCGAGCCCCCATCGGCCTCGCCATATGCCCAGAATGTCAACTCGCCCGTCAAATGCGGCCGCGCCGTCCCCAGCAAGCCCGCCTGATCCACGCCAAAGATCACCGCTTTCGAATCCGCAATATTGACGCAATGGGCGAGCCCTTCGTCGCTCAAATTATGATTGATCAGCCCCGTCACCACGCCAACTTTCGCCAGCCCGAACCAGATCGCGATATATTCAGGACAATTGCCCATAAACAGCGCCACCGCGTCCCCGGCCTTGAGCCCCTGAGCGAGCGCCCAATGCGCCACCCGATTGGCTAATTGGTCGAGCTCGCCATAGGTCACCAGCTCGCCTTCAAACCGCACGGCCACATTCGCGCTGTGCCGGTCCACGCTGCGCTCGAGGTCATCAGCCAGCAGATTGGTGCTTTCAGGCGATATATCGCTGGTATATTTGAGCAGTTTCCGAATGCCGGAAATCGTCGCCCAGTCGCGCTGTAAATTCGCAATCAATCCCATGCCAGCTCCTATTTGGTCCTACCGTCCATAGAACGG
>CALLCD010000097.1 GCA_938049795.1 uncultured Hyphomonadaceae bacterium
GGAGAGCGCCTCCAGCAAATTCGTCTTGCCCGCCCCGTTCGCCCCGAACAGACAGACATGCCGCCCATCCAGCCGCAAATCGAGCTTCTCATAATTGCGATAATTCGACAGAAACAACCGCGTCAACGCACTCATCACGCGGCCCCGCTCACCCGTCCCAGCGGTGCCCGACCGCCTCTTCGGACAAGGCCCAGAGCTTTGCCGCAGCATCGGTATCGCGCGCTTGAGGTGCCAATTTGCATTCCCCGACAGGCCCGCGCAGTTCGCCCATGCGCGTCGGGCCATAATAGGCGCCCGCCACCGCGTCTTGATATGCCGCACACAGAACAGTTGGCCACGCCCCGCGCTCGGCCGATTGCGCAAACACCGCATTGCCAAACCCGATCAGCCTGCGCGCCACAGGCCCGGGCCCCTCATTCAAAAGCGCCGTCGCCGCATAACCCGGATGACAGAGAAACGCATGGCCCGCGCGCCCCGCCGCCTCAGCCCGCCGGTTCAGCTCTAACGCAAACAAAGCGTTCGCCAGCTTGCTCTGCGCATAGGCCGATGCAGGTGCATAGTCACGCGTCCAGTGTGGGTCCTCAAACCGGATGCGCTTATGCCCCGCCTTGTGCATGCTCGAGGACACCGCCACAACGCGGCCCTGCGCTTTGGCCACTTGCGGCTCCAGCAAAGCCGACCAGAGAAAATGCCCCAGATGATTGACGCCGAATTGCAGCTCGAACCCGTCTTGCGTTGTCTGCCGCCCCGGCGGATGCAAGACGCCCGCATTGTTGATCAGCGCATGGATCTCATCGGTCAGCCCCGCCACGTCTTCCGCCGCCCGCTGCACCGAGGCAAGGCTCGCAAGATCGAGCTCGACAAGCTCCACCGCGCCGTTGCCAGCCGCCGCCTTTTGCAACTCAGCCTGCGCCCGCGCGCCCGCCTCGAGATTGCGGCACGCCAGTATCACGCGCCCGCCCTGGCCTGCCAGAATCTTTGCCGCCTCAAATCCGATCCCACTATTGGCGCCGGTGACCACAAAGACGCGTCCATCCAGACGGCTTAATCGGTCCGGTGTCCAGTTGCGGATCGGATCGGCCATCCGCGCGCTAGACCCGAAGCGGCATCAGCACATAACGCGCCGCCGGGTCCGCCGGATCAAGCACGAGCGCGGGAGACGCCGGATCATTGAACATGAACTCGGCCGTGTCGGACTCGATCTGCCCTGCCACATCAAGGAGATATTTCGCGTTAAAGCCAACCTCCATTGCGTCCGAGCCATAATCCGCCTCGATCTCTTCATGGCCCTGGCCGGTCTCGGCATGATTGACCGCCAGCACAAGCTTGCCCGAAGACAGCGACAATTTCACCGAGCGCGAGCGTTCCGTCGAAACCGTAGACACACGGTCCACAGCCTGCTCAAACGACTTATTGTCGATCACCATTTTCTTGTCATTGCCCTGCGGGATCACGCGCGCATAGTCAGGGAACGACCCGTCAATCAGTTTCGAGGTCAAAACCGCCTTGCCTGCACGGAACACAATACGCGCATCCGACACATCCACCGTCACCGTCTCGTCGAGCCCGTCAATCAGCCGCCGGATCTCGCCCACCGCCTTACGCGGCACAATCACGCCCGCCAGCGCCTCGGCCCCTTTCGGCGCAGCAATCTCGGCCAGCGCCAGCCGGTGCCCGTCGGTCGCCACCGTGCGCAAGACCTGCACGCCATCGCTCTCGGTGCCATGCAGATAGACGCCATTGAGATAATACCGCGTCTCTTCGGTCGAGATCGCAAACCGCGTCTTGTCGATCAGCCGCCGCAAATCCGCCGCAGAAATCTCGAACCGCTTGCCTTCCTGCTCGCCCGCCATCGTCTGGAAATCGGACGCGGGCAAAGTCGGCAGCGCAAAATCAGACCGGCCGGACCGAATGGCGAGCCGTTGGTTTTCCGGCTGCAATTCAAGCTCGATGTCCGACCCGTTCGGCAATTTACGCACCACATCGAACAGCGTCTGCGCCGGCGCAGTCACCGAGCCGCCATCGGCCACCCGCGCCTCGGCCTCGTCAATCGCTTCAATATCAAGATCGGTCGCGGTCAGCCGCAGCGCACTGCCCTCGGCCACCAGCAGAACATTGGACAGGATCGGAATCGTATTGCGTCGCTCGACGACATTCTGGACATGCGACAAAGCATTGAGCAAAGCGGAGCGTTCAAGAGTAAGTTTCATCGTATCGGCCTAACTGGCTTGTGGCGCTGCCGCCCATTCGGCAACCCCGATTATAGAATCAGCCCGCCATTATCAGGCGGGCCGACAGACTTGGCAAATTCAGCAAAAAAGCAAGCCCTAATTCAAAACAAGGTGCATCCGCCCTCTCCCGCCTCTGCGAAGAGAGCGCGCCGCCCTAGCCATGCATAATGCTGCTCAGCTGCTTTTTGACCCGCGCAACATCCTGAGCCATTTCAACATCAGCCGGCAGAGAGTCCTCCACCTTGCGCACCGCATAAAGCACCGTCGTATGATGCCGCGCGCCAAAGGAATAGCCAATTTGCGGGAGGGATTTGCTGGTCATCTCGCGGGCGAGATACATGCCGACCTGACGCGCACGCACCAGTTTCTGGAACTTCCGCTTGCCCTCAAGATCGGTCTTGGTGACCTCGAATGTGGAACAGGCCGCCTGCTTGATCGCGCTCAGTGTCACCGGCTTCTCCTTGCCGCGCTGGCGGGAGATCACCCGATCAACAAGTTCCCGGGTTGGCGCAATCTTGCCAAACCGCGTCTCCGCATAAATGCTCAGCACAATGCCGCACAGATCACGGCCCGGCCCGCGCACACGCTGGACGATATGATCCACCAGTTCTTCCTCGAGCCGGAATTGCGATCCGGCACCCAACAGGTGCGCGCGCTGGCGCACAATCTCGCCGCGCATCCCGTCATCAGGCATATCAACCTCGATACAGGCCGCGCCCTTCAAAATGGTCATCACCGGCGCAGACAGGCCTTTCAGCTCGCCCGGCGCAGCATCCGCCGTCAAGACGACAATCCCGCCGCGCTCACTGACCGTGCGGATCGTACCCGCAAGTTCGGCATTCGCGCCCTTCTTACCCGCAATGATCTGCAAATCGTCAAACAGGACAATATCGGCATTTCGCACCCGCCGCTTCAGATCGCGCGTATCGCCATTCATCACGCCCTCGACATAGGCGACGTAAAACTCCTCCGCCGAGATATAGGCCACGCGGCGGCTGTCCATCGCCTCAAGCTCGGCCTCGAGCGCCTTCATAATATGGGTCTTGCCAACCCCTTGCCGGCCATTGATGAAAATCACCGATGCAGGCACGCGGCCTCCCCTCGCAATGTCCTGCGCAATCTCGGCAGCAATGCTATTGGACTCGCCTGTCACCAGCGTCTCGAACCGCATCACCGACGGACCAAAGCCTGCATCATCGCCCGTCAGCTTCGCCTCCGAAGCCACCGGCACAGTTTTCGTCACAGCCGCAACATCTTCCGCCCACGGATAATCTATCAGGCTACGAATATCCTTGCCCGCCGCTTCCCAGCATTGCAGCTTCACCGACCGCCTTTGCGCATCAATACGCTTCCAGACAGTTGTGATCGCACGGCGATATTCCGCGTCCACCCGATCAAGATCAAACTTGGTGCGCGCCAGAATGAGCACACAATTA
>CALLCD010000098.1 GCA_938049795.1 uncultured Hyphomonadaceae bacterium
ACCGCGCCGCTGTCGCGCAGAGCCGCAAGGGCGTGTGCGGTGCCGGATAGGCGTAAGGCTTTGTTTCTGCCGCCGAATATCAATTGCTGGGTTTGGGCAAAGAACTCGATCTCGCGAATGCCGCCCGCGCCGAGTTTCAGATCCGCATCAGGCACGGCGAGGCCGGCCCTATCGCCAGACGCATTGATCATCGCCTTGATCGCATGGATGTCATTGATCGCCCAATAATCAAGATGCTGCCGCCAGACAAAGCTCTGCATCAGGCCGACAAACTCTGCCGCCGAACGCGTGTCTCCGGCAAAGGCGCGCGCCTTGATCCAGACCATACGTTCCCAGTTCTGGCCGACACTTTCATAATAATTCTCGGCCATGCGGGTGGAGACGGCGAGCGGGGTCGAGCGTGGGTCGGGCCGCAAGCGCAAATCGGTGCGCAGGACATAGCCATCCTCAGTTCGGGTTTCGAGCAGGTGGACGACATGTTTGATCAGGCGCGCTGCCGCGTCGCTCGGCGCGCGGTCGCCACCGTCGAAACTGTCGGGATCATAGAAAGCGGCAATGTCGATGTCGCTCGAATAGTTTAGTTCATGCGCGCCCATTTTGCCGAGTGCGATGAGAAATAGTCCCTGATCGGACAATTGCGCCGACCGGAGCGCATGGGCGAGCGCATAGGCCGTCGCGACATCGGCAAAGTGGGTCATTTCCGCGACCAGTTTTTCGAGCGGCCATTGTAGGGAGAGATCTGCGCCCGATAAAACCAGATGTGCGCATTGTTTCGTGCGCCGTAGTGTTGTCATGGCAATATCGTCAGATGCCGGAACATCTTCAAGACTGGAGAGGACTGATGCAAAGGCTGCGTCCGGCCCAGCTTGTGCCAGTTCTGCAAGGCAATCGGGCTGGCTTTCGATCAGGCGGCGCAGATAGGGGGCGTGGTCTGCGGCGATGGCCAGCGCCTCAGCGGGGCGGTCGGCGAGCGCCTTGACGCGGATTTGAATGTCTTTGCCCACGCGCTTGCCGCTCCTTACGCTTTTGGCAGAACCAGTCGGGCCCGCAGACCGCGCGGAGCCCCCGCTTTACCGCCATCGCCCAGTTCCAACTGCCCATTATGGACGCGGCCGACCGCTTCAACCAGCGCCAGCCCAAGCCCCGAGCCCGGCTCCGAGCGGCTCTCTTCGAGGCGGACGAAGCGTTTGACAACCCGTTCGCGTTCTTCTGCTGGAATCCCCGGGCCGGTGTCGGTCACCTCAAGGATAATTTTTCCATCCCGCTCGCGCGCCGCGTTGAAACTTATCTTTCCGCCTATCGGAGTGTATTTCACCGCATTGTCGAGCAGATTGGACACAGCCTGCGCGATCAGGTCTTTCTCGCCCAGCACAAACAAGCCGCGCCCGATAGAGGCCACAAACTCCAATCCGGCCTCTTCGCACGCGGGCTCGAACAATTCAGCCAATTGCTCCGCCAAGGTGCTGATATCGGTGCGCAACATCGGTCCGCCCTGACCCGCTTCAAGCCGAGACAGCCGTAATATGGCGTTGAATGTCGCGAGCACATTGTCGACTTCGCCCAAAGTCTGACCGAGCGTGTCTTCGGCCATTTCCTGAGACATGGGTTCGGCGAGCGTCGTCTCGAGCCGGTTGCGCAAACGGGTCAGCGGGGAGCGTAGATCATGGGCAATGGAGTCGCCGACATGGCGCGAGGATTCCATCAGCATTTCGATCCGTCCAAGCATGGCATTGAGTTGTTCTCCCAGCCGGTCAAATTCGTCCCCGGACCCAACCACCGGCACACGGCGCGAGAGGTCGCCCGCCATCACGCCTTCAGCCGTTTTGGCCAAAGCATCCGCCCGTCTTGCCGCCGAACGCGAGATCACAATGCCGCCAATCAGCGACATGAGGAGCCCAATCGGTGCTGCGGTCCAGACCACGCGGGTAATGTGGGGCACAATCCTCTGAAACTCCCCAACATCATAAGCAACAAGGATAATGCCGCCATCAGGCAACACAACGGCGCGACCTTCCGCCGGGCGCGAGATGAACTCGCCATCGGGCTGGATGATCTCGACATCGAACAGATATTTCTGCCGTCCATCGAGCGGAATGTCGGGCGGCAATGCACTTAACCCGCCGCTGATTTTCTGACCTTGCGCATCTTGCAGGAGATAGAGGAATTGCCGCGAACCGGGCGCAAATTGCCGCTCGCGCACGGATCGGTTCAACCGCACAAGCCCGCCTTGGCTATAGGCAAGCGACAGTTCGCTCAACTCCGCATCAAGACTGTCGCTGGCCTCGGCGCGAACATAGACCACAGTTGACGCGTAGAGATAGATCAGCAAACCGAGCACGAACACGGTGAACAGGACCGAGTGAAGCAAGGCGAGCTTGAATGTTGTCGTGCGGACAAGGGTCGGCAACCGGATGTTCATGCCTGCAGGCGGTATCCGGCTCCGCGAACCGTGTGCAAGAGCGCTTCGTCAAAATCCTTATCGATCTTGCCGCGCAGTCTTGAGATATGCACATCAATGACATTGGTCTGGGGGTCGAAATGATAATCCCAGACTTTCTCCAGCAGCATGGTGCGGGTGACGACTTGTCCGGCATGGCGCATGAGATATTCGAGCAGGCGGAACTCGCGCGGCTGCAAGTCAATCTTCTGGCCATTGCGGCTGACTTTGCGGCTGAGCAGATCCATTTCCAGCTCGCCCGTCTTGAGCACGGTGATCGGCGCTTCGCTGACTTGCCGGCGGCCAAGCGCTTCAACGCGCGCGACCAGTTCGCTTGGAGCGAAGGGTTTGGCGAGATAATCGTCGCCGCCCGCCTGAAGCCCCTCGACGCGGTGATCCACATCGCCGAGCGCTGACAGGAACAGGGCTGGAGACACGCCGCCGCCTTCGCGGTATTCGCGCACCAGCGTCAAGCCGTCTTTCTCCGGCAGCATCCGGTCGACCACCAGCGCGTCGAAATCTCCCGCGCGCGCCAGGGTCAGCCCCATATCGCCGCGATGGGTGGTATCGACCACATGGCCCGCCTCGGTCAGAACCTTGGAGACAAAGGACGCCATGTCCTCATCGTCTTCAATTATCAGAATGTTCATGGCGTCTGGTCTCCCCGTAGCTAGTCTTCTTCGTCCTCGGTAATGTCGACGGTAGCAAAGCCAGTGCCGTTTGGAGAGCGCACCGCCACAAGCACTTGTTCCTTGCCCGCATCGCGTGCGGACTGGATCGCCGCATCGAAATCTGCGGTCGTTTTCAACGTGCGGCCATTGACTTCGAGCAGGGCGAGCCCTTCGGTTGCGCCAAGGCTTGCGAACGGGCTGTCATCATTAATGGCCCGGATTACAAGCCCATCCTCATCGTCATCGAGGCCCAGCCGGTCTTTTGCCTCCGAATCGAGCGGGGCGAGCGCGAGGCCCAATTGGCCAGTTGCCTCTTCCTCGTCCTCTTCAACATCAGGCGTGCCGCCGGGACGTGCATTGCCATTGAGCGCTGCCAGAGCTGTTTCTGTCCGTTCGGCAATGGTGACGTTAAGCTTCACCCGTTCGCCGCGACGCAGCACGACAAATTCATTTTCCGAGCCGACACGCAATCTGCCGACGCTACGGGTCAACTGGTTGGCATCGTCGATGTCCGCACCGTTAAGCTCGACGATGACATCAGAGCGGCGAATGCCTGCCTTGTCGGCGGGGCTGCCATCGCTGACATCGCCAACAAGCGCGCCCTTACCATCCTCGACGTCTAGCGCTTCAGCAAACTCTTCGGTGAAAGTGCTAATGCTGACACCAAGCCAGCCACGCGCGATTTTACCCGTCTCGATCAGTTCATTGGTCACCGAGATGGCAAGCTCTGCCGGAATGGCAAAACCTATGCCGACCGAACCGCCTGTGGGCGAGAGGATTTGCGTGTTCACGCCGATGACGCGACCGTTAAGGTCAAAGGTTGGTCCACCGGAATTGCCCCGATTGATCGAGGCGTCAATTTGTAGGAAGCTGGTATAGTTCGATCCGTTAATGTCACGGCCATCTGCCGATACGATGCCTGCGGTTGCCGTACCGCCAAGCCCGAACGGATTGCCCAATGCGACCACCCAGTCGCCCACGCGGACCTTATCGGTCTGCTCAAACTCGACATAAGGGTAGGTTCCGACATCCTTGACTTTGACAACGGCCAGATCGGTTTCAGGGTCAGCGCCGATCAGTTCGGCATCGAGTTCCGTACCATCGCTCATCACAAGCTGGATTTCCGTGGCGCCGTCGATGACATGATGATTGGTCACGGCGAAACCGTCAGCAGAAATGAAGAAGCCAGAGCCGAGCGCGCGGGTTTCGCGGGTCTCAGGGCCGTTCTCGCGTTCTTCTTCGCGGCGGCGCTCCAGAAAATCTTCAAATCCGGGAATACCGCGAAAGCGCTCAAGCAACTGGTCCGAGCCGCCATTGCCGACGACCTGTTCGCCACGCACATTCACGCTGACCACGGCGGGGCCAACCCGCTCGATCAGATCGGCAAAGCTTAAAGGCGCGCCACGCGGCGCTTCGATCGTGATCGGATCCGCATCTGCGGAGGGCGCAAATTGTGGCCCCAGAACGAGTGTGCCAACCGCAACCCCGCCGAGCAAGAATGCTGAAAGCGCCATGCCAGATTTGCCAAACAAACTCATAACTATATCCCTATCTTCTACGAACGCTGAACCAGCGCCTTGATTATATGTAACCTAACCTATCAAATGTGGTGATTAAATTGCGGTTAGGGAAGTGTCTTAACTGTGTCTTTCTTCAGGCAAGATGCGTCCGGATATGCGCATTTGCCTCTAAAGTGCGGTGAACTGGGCATTTATCGGCGATTTCGAGCAGGCGTTGCCGCTGCGTCTCATCGAGATCTCCCAAAATTGTTATAGTGCGGTCGAACACATCAATCCGGCTTTTCGGGTCGCAATCGACGCAATCATCGGCATGTTCCTTGGCGTGGGACAGCGATACGCTGACCTGATCGAGCGGCCATTTCTTGCGTCCGGCATACATGCGCAGGGTCATCGCCGTACATGAGCCGAGCCCTGCGAGCACAAAATCATAAGGGTTCGGGCCGGTATCATCGCCGCCGAAAGAGACCGGTTCATCGGCGAGGAATACGTGTTGGCCAGTGCGGACGAGGTTCTGGAACTTGCCGATACCAGTCTCGCTGACGATCATGGTTCCCGATGCGGGGGCCGGTTGCTTGCTGTCCGCAGGCGCGTCGAGATAGCCGTCGGCCCAAGCTGCAATCATATTCGCCGCATAGATTGCATCGGATTTGCGGCTTAAGAGATGATCGGCCTCGCCAAGACTAAGGAAGCTTTTGGGGTGTTTGGCTGCCACGAAAAGCCCGGACGCGTTTTCGATCCCGACCACTTGATCGAGCGGCGAGTGCATCACGAGCAAGGCGCGCCCGAGATCTGCGGCCGCTTCGCGCACTTTCGCGCCGGTGACATCTTCGACAAATTGCTGCTTGATCTTGAACGGACGGCCCGCCAGATCAACTTCCGCCTCGCCGCGCTGTTCGATCTCGTCAAGCCGCGAGCCGAAGGAGTGGATCACATGGTCGGCATCTGAGGGCGCGCCAATGGTCGCCACCGCTTTGACGCTTGCCAGTCGCGACGCCACAGCCACAACGGCCGCCCCGCCAAGCGAATGACCGACCAGCATGGCGGGCGCTTCGTAATGGTCCGCAAGCCAGCCCGCCGCGCTTTCGATGTCGGCAAGATTGGTCGAGAAATTCGTGTCCTCGAACGCACCATCGGAGGCACCAAGCCCGGTAAAATCGAACCGCAGCACGCCATAGCCTGCCTGCGCCAGCGTCCGCGCAATCACACGGGCGGCGGCGATATCTTTCGAACAGGAAAAACAGTGCGCAAACAGAACCATAGCGCGCGGCGGCTGGCCCGTTGGCAGATCAAGTTTACCTGCAAGCTGTTGGCCCTCGGCACCTTCAAATTGTATGGTTTTGTCCATTTTGTCCTGACTTTGGTTGTCTATATCAAACCTGCGGTGCAACTATGCCCACAAACCGAGCCAGTGTAAAACTAGTTTCCGGCCTGTTCGTCGCTCACTTGGTTGCTCACTGGCAATCCATCAAACGCGTCGGGCGGTATGGCGGCAATCTCGACGCCCCCACGTCGTTTGTGCCGTTGCCGGAAGACAAGCGCCAGTCCGAGCGCGCCCATCAGCAAGCCGCCAAATGGCAAGCCCCAGAGCAACAAGCCACTCGCTCCTGTTGTCTGCGGACGAAACAGGACGAACTCGCCATAGCGGTCGGCAAACCAGCCGCGTATCGCCGCATCGCTCTCGCCCGCCTCGACCATCAGCCGAACACGCTGACGCATATCGCCAGCAATCTCCGCGCCCGATTGCGAAATCGGCTCATTCTCACACGCCACACAGCGTATTTCATCCATCAGCGCCCGCGCCCGGGCTTCGAGCGCAGGATCGGCCAGCGGCACATCATTGAACGCCATCAGCAGGGGCAAGAGAAAAAGACAAAGGAAGCGTTTCATTCGGCTGGCTCCAGAATTTTCGGTCCTGAGGGTTCGGGGTCCGGCTTTCGCTCTGGCTCTGGCTGACTGGCCGTGACTCGCGCTTTGCGTCCGCCCGCCGCCGCAAACACGCCGCCAAGCGCCATCAGGAACACGCCAAAAAAGATGAGATCAATCAGCGGATTGTAATAGATACGGAAGGTCCAGATCGTTTTGCCATCGACTTCGCGCCGGTCGCCAAGCGCGGTGTAGAGGTCGCCAAATCCGGTTTTGTGGATGGCCGTTTCGGTTGTGGGCATGCGGGCGGCTGGATAATAGCGCTTTTCCGGTAACAATCGGGCCGATGCGCTGCCCTTGCGTGCGGTGAGCGTCGCCCGGTCAGCATACCAGTTCGGCCCTTCGGCGCTGCGGACATCCTCGAGCGTGACCGCCCAGCCCGCCACTTCGACGCTTTGACCGGCTTGCAGGGCCACCGTTTGCTCATAGCGTCCGCTCGTCTGGACCACAGCGCCGATGACAAAAAGCCCGATGCCCAAATGCGCAAGGCTCATCCCCCAGACCCGTGCTGGCAGAGCGAATATCCGCGGCAGTGTCACCGCGCGCCGGACAAGTTCGCGCCCTGCCCCATAGACAAGCCAGAGCCCAAGCGCGACGCCGACACCTGCGCCAAGCGGCAGTTTCATCCGCCAGAGCGCCAAAAGCACCAGCACGCCGATCCCCGCGCCGACGCTGACCCCGCGCATCCAGTGCAGTTTCGGTGTCGCCGCGCCCCAACTCCAGCCCTGCACCAGCGGCAAGCCAACCAGCAGCAGCGCCATAATCGGCGCAAAGGTGAGGTTGAAATAAGGCATCCCGACCGACATTTGCCGCCCTGTCGCCTCGGCCAGCAGCGGGAAGATCGTTCCGAGCAGAACGGTGATTGTGGCCACGAAGAAGACGAGATTATTGGCCATCAATGCGCCTTCGCGGCTGACAAATTGCCAGTCCGGCCCGCCTTTCAAGACCGGCGCGCGCCAGGCAAACAGGGCCAGCGCCGCCCCGCCATAAGCCATCAATCCGGCCAGAAGCAAGCTGCCGCGCAAAGGATCAATCGCAAACGCATGGACCGATGTCAGCACACCCGAGCGGACAAGGAAGGCCCCCAAGATCGAGAAGCAAAAGGCCAGCACGGCGAGCAAAACCGTCCAAGCGGCAAACCCGCCGCGCTTCTCCGTCACCACGATGGAATGGAGCAAAGCTGCGCCCAAAAGCCACGGCATCAGCGAAGCGTTCTCGACCGGATCCCAGAACCACCAGCCGCCCCAGCCAAGCTCGTAATAGGCCCAATAACTCCCAAGCGCGATGCCGAGCGACAATGGCACCCAAGCGGCGAGCACAAAGGGCCGCGTCGCCTTCGCCCAATCCCGGTCAATCCGACCCTCGATCAGCCCTGCCGCGGCCAGAGCAAACACGAATGAGAAGCCAACATAGCCGAGATACAGCATGGGCGGATGGATCGCCAGCCCCGGGTCTTGCAGAAGCGGGTTCAGCCCATTGCCCTGTAACGGTGCAGGATCGAGCCGCAAAAATGGATTGGAGGCGAACAGGAGATAGACCAGCGAGCCGACCGAAATTCCCCCCTGTATGCCGAGCGCCTTGGCTTCAAATTCGCGTCGTCCGGTCCGCAGCCGCCAAGCTCCCGCCGCCGCAAATCCGATCGACACCAGACACCAGAGCGCCATCGAGCCCTCATGATTGCCCCAAGCGCCGGCAATCTTATAGGCCAGAGGCTTGAATGTGTGCGAATTGGCCGTGACGAGCGCGACCGAGAAATCCGAGGTGACAAAGGACCAGATCAAAAGGCCGAACGCCAGAGACATCAGCCCGAGCGCACTATAGGCCATGCCCGCCGCCATCGCCCGATTGCCGCGCACGCCATACCATGTCTGCACCAGACACGCCGCCAAAGCGAGAAATGCCGCCATATGCCCGACTTCAATCAATGCCTTGGCTCCTCATCGGTGTGAGCAACAGTCTAAGCAAACCCTGCCCCGTAAGGCCAGCCGCCTGCGCTGCGGCACAAGCCCACATCACGGCTCTTCGCGCTCAGGTGGGAGAGCGGATTGGTCGGGTTCAGCCACTTCAGACGGCTCCGGCGCGGCCTCTTCGGGCGGTGTTTGAAAGCTGATCGAGCGGCCTGTCACCGCCGCCACGCGCTCGGCGAGCGAGGTTTGCGCCGCCGCATTGCCCTCAAGGCGCAGCCATAGTCCGTCCCACGCCAATTGTGCGGCATCATCATCGCCATCCTGCCATTCGGCAACCCCGACCATGAAACCGGCATGGATCTGTTTGGGGTCCACTGCGACGGCCTGTTTGTAGATACGCTTGGCCTGCGGACCGATGACGCCGCCGCCGAGACGTGTGATCGCATCGGCCATGCCAATCATGGCAGGTACAAATTTGTCGTCGCGGCGCAAAGCCGACTGGAAGGCCCGGATCGCGTCCTCATCGCGGCCTTCGCCTGCCATCATTTCCCCAATTACGAAATGCGGACGCGGATTGTCCGGCTGTTCGAGGATCAGGTTTTCAAATTGCGCGAGCACTTCGGCGCGTGACCTTTGTTCGGGCGCGACTTGTTCAAGCTCGGCAATGCGGGCCTGATAGGGCTGATCGGGCAACCCTGCGCGGCCGATAAAAAGATAGCCAACGCTGACGAAAAATCCGGCCAACAGAATGGCAATCACGGCGCGGTCCCCCCGCCCCATAGCGCGGGCCAGTTGCGACGCGCCCAGCACGGCACAAAACCCAAAAAACCAGACAAACCAGATCATGCGCGCGGCAACCTCAATGACGCCCGCAAACCGCCAAGATCGGGCGCCTCATCGAGCACAAATGTCCCCTCGTAAAGATCGGCCAATTCGGTAACAATTGAAAGCCCTAGCCCGGTGCCCGGTGCTGCCTCATCCAGTCGCACCCCCCGCTTGAGCGCGGCAATGCGCCCATCAGGCGAGAGGCCCGGACCGTCATCATCGATCCATATATCAAGCATGGCGCCGGACACCCTGACCTTGGCGCAGACCTCGCTGTCGGCCCATTTGCAGGCATTCTCCAGCAAGTTTCCGGCAATCTCTTCGAGATCCTGTTTTTCGAGCCGGACATGAAGCTCCGGTGCGCAGTCGACACTGACAAGGATCTGGCGCTCGGCAAACAGCTTGTTAAACAGCCGCGCAAGATCGTCGAGCACCGGCCCCACTTCGCACCGCGCCCCGACCGTCTGCGCCCGCGCCGCAGCGCCTGCGCGTTTGAGATAATGCTGCACATTGTCATGCATCGCGCCGATCTGCCGACGGACCACATCGTCCAGCGGGGTTTTGCCCGTCGCCTCGTTTTTCATCACGGCCAGCGGGGTCTTGAGCGCATGGGCGAGATTGCCAACATGGGTTTTCGCCCGTTCGACAATGCCGCGATTGTGTTCGAGCAATTTGTTCAGTTCGAGATTAAGCGGCAGGACTTCACGCGGATAATCGGTTTCCATCAGGGTCCGCCGCCCCGCACGCACATCGGCAATGTCCGCCTCAATCCGGCGCAAAGGCGCAAGCGCCGAGCGGATGCCGAGCAGCAGAGCTGTGAGAAACCCGATGCCCAAAGCCGCCATGGTCAAGGTCAGAATTAAAGTGAAGCGGAAGGAGCCGCGATCTGTCTCGGAGCGGTCGAAGCCGACCACAAGCACAACCGGTTGGTCGAGCGCGGACAGGATCATGGCTTGGCCGACCATCCGCAAAGGTTCGCCGCCCGGGCCAACCCCGTCAGCGCGTTGCGTTTGTCCGGGGGTTTGCGCAATGGCATCGAGCGTCTCCGCCGACCAGGGTAAATCCCCGTCCCAGATGCTGTCTGATTGGGCTACCGACATAAACCGCCCCGCCTCATTGCGCATCAGCACCGCCCAATATCGCCCCGAAAGCGGTGTTTCGAAAAACGGGTCGGACGGCTCACGATCCGCATCAATGATAATACGGCCCGACGCATCCGCATCTACCGCGCGTTGCAGCGTCGTCACCGTCCGGTCCAGTTCATTGTCGAGAATGGTTACAATCTGGCTGGTGTAGAGCGTCGAGAGAATCAGTACGATCCCGCCGAGCAACACCATGCCGATCACGCCTGCAGATCCCATAAGCCTGCGGGCCAGTGAATTTTCCGAGATGATCGCAAAGCGTTTCATGCGTTTGTCATGACCAAGCCGCAAACTGCCGTCAAGCGCGCAATCTGCTAGCCCAGATGCCCATCAGCGTCAGGATTGATCAGTCGATAGCCAAGCCCGCGTTCGGTCTGGATGCGTTCGGAGCCGATTTTTTTACGCAAGCGGCCGATGAAAACTTCAATCGTGTTCGAATCGCGGTCAAAATCCTGATCATAAATATGCTCGACCAGTTCCGTGCGCGGCACAACCCGCCCCTGATGATGCATCAGATAGGATAAGACGCGATATTCATGCGCGGTCAGCTTGATCGGTGCGCCTTTGACCGTGGCCCGCGCCGAACGCGTATCCACCCGCAACACGCCACATTCGAGCGCCGCCGCCGAATGACCGGTTGCCCGCCGCAGCAAGGCCCGCAGGCGCGCCAGAAGCTCTTCGGTGATGAAAGGCTTGGTCAGATAATCATCCGCACCAGCATCAAATCCGGCGACTTTTTCGCTCCAGCGGTCGCGGGCGGTCAGGATCAGCACAGGAAAGTCCCGTCCGTCCTCGCGCCAACGCTCAAGCACAGACACACCGTCCATTTTCGGCAAGCCAAGATCGAGGATCACCGCGTCATAAGGCTCTGTATCACCTAGGAAATGTCCGTCCTCACCATCGGAGGCGAGGTCCACCGCATAGCCTGACTGAGAGAGTGCATCGGCCAATTGCCGACGCAGGTCCGGATTGTCTTCGACAACAAGTATTCGCATAAAATTTAGCCTCCGGTCGAACTAGTAACACGTCCGCTCTCGGCGTCCACTATTAACCTGAGCTTGCGGCCATCATCGGTGATCCAGTCAATATGGTAGTCCGCGCCGCCGCCTTCCCTGGAGAAAAGCTCCGCATTGAGATAGGATCCGCCGAACTGGCGTTTCAAACTCTGGATCACGTCGCGCAGGGGCTTTATGCGGCCGTTTTCGCTGGCATTGCGCGCCTCACCGGCCGAGAATGAATTGCCCCAGCCTTGCGCACTTGCAGGCGCAGATAAACCCGCCACACCGAAGGCAAATAGCACTGCAACAAAGATCGTCCGCCAGTTCATCCCACCTCTCTTAGCAGCGTGTCACTGAACCCCCCGTGAATGTATCACTCAGCCTTACCTGAATTATGACATCTGCTTAAGAAACTTCCTCAATTGCTTCATATCGGTATCGTTAAGCATAATTTCAAGTCGTGCATAGAGATGACCTGCTTTGCCAGAGCGCTGAACGCCTTTGCCGCGCAGCCTTAAAACCGCCCCTGTATTGGAGCCTTCTGGCACTTTCAGGCTCAGCGGGCCAGAGGGTGTCTCCACGTCGACGGTTCCGCCTAAAACGGCTGTTTTCAAGGAGATAGGCACGGCCATGCGGACATCATCGCCATCGCGCGTCCAGTCTTTGTGGCCCGCAACCGACACCTCGACCAGCGCATCGCCAGGCGGTCCGCCATAGGGGGAGACCTGTCCCTGACTTTTGAGCCGCAAGGTCTGCCCCGTTTCGACACCGGCTGGAATATTGACATCAATGGCCTGGCCATCGGCCATTTTTATCCGTCTTTGCCCGCCGGTAATCGAATCAGCAAAAGAAATATCGACCCGATACCGCACATCGCGGCCCTTGCGGGGGCCGGGACCGCGTCGCCCGCGTCCACCGCCGCCAAACAGGCCCGACAATATGTCCTCAAACGGGTCGCCAGCCTGCCCTCCGGCATGGTGGGAGCGCCGCTCATGGCCAAAGCCACCACCGCCGCCAAAACCTCCACCACCAAACCCGCCGCCACCACCAAATCCGCGCGGCTGGCCATCGCCATCAATCTCGCCGCGATCAAACTTGCGCCGCTTCTCTTCATTTCCAAGAATATCAAATGCCGACGACGCCTTCTTGAACGCTTCAGCCTTGGCTTTGTCGCCCGGATGCAGATCAGGATGCAGCGCCTTGGCCTTTTTCCTGTAGGCGCGTTTGATCTCTGCCTCGTCGGCAGATTTGGACACGCCCAGAATGGCATACGGGTCAGAACTCATGAATCACTCTTCGTCACTGCGCGGTAAACCTAATGCGCCAAAGCCAAGAATGAAACCTCTGGCCCTCACAAGACCATATGAGCGGGCCAACCGGACCGACCATCCGCCCCGATCTCGCGCACCTGCAAGACATCGCCTGCGCGCGCCGTCTCGGGTATGTACCAACGCGCTTGATCGACACGCGCATCCACAACCATCTCGCCGCCACGGAGCACCTCGACGGCAAACCGCCCGACATTCTCCGCCGCTATATCCGCCCAATTGTCGCGGATTTCGGCCCCGCGCCGGACCCAGTTCGCCACCTGCCCACCATCGCTCGACACGCTTATCCGCAAATGCACCGGCGCAAACGCCAGCCCCGCCTTGTCCTCGAATGTGTCCGCCATAAGCGGCCCGAACAGTCCGCGCCCCTCCGCTTGCCAGACCATCTCAACCCCGCCTTCCTCGCGCCGCAGATTTCCGCGTCCGACCCGACCGTCGAGCAAGACGCACAAAGCGCCCGCCTCGACATCAAGGATTTGGCTACCCTGCAAGCCGCGCAGCAATCCGGTCAGCTTGTATTGGCCCGCCCCCGTCAGCGCCGCATCGCGATAGCCGATCAGCTCCCAACCGCTCGCATTCTGGACCAGAACCGGCCCCGCGCCTGCCAGAGCCGCTCCCTCGGGTAGCGACGCCAAGACTTCGCCGGGCATATCAATATGCAACACAGCCCCCTCATCCCAGCGCCCGAGCGGTCCGGCCATCAATGGTGCCAGCAATCGCCCAGCCCCCGCCCGTTCGGGCAGTTCGGCTCTTGCGGTCAATTGCGTTGCCTCCAACCCTGCAGACACAATCACAGGCCCGGGCCATGGCGCACCAACACCTGCCAGCAATGGCCGCCCGTCCCCGATCGCGTCCGGCAAAACCGGCCCGTCAATCACCCAGATTTCCGGCTGCGCAAAATTGCCTGTCCCGCCCGCATCCGCCGCAGGTTCAACCGCGCGCACAATATCCAGCTCGCCCGGGTCCACACGCAACTCTAAAGCCTGAGACATGGCTTGGGTCACCCCCGACACCCGCCAGACCTGATCACCATCACCAAGCCGCACCCCGTCGCCCGCTTCCAGATCAACATGTTCGAGCGCCAGTCCCATAGCCGCAGAATCCCCTTCTGCCGCCTGTTCGAGCATATAGTCCGCCACACGTTGCGCCCGCGCTTCGGTCATCAAAAGCGGCAGCGAGACATCAATCACGACGCCGCGATCCCCCTCTGGCACACGCGCTTCCACCGTCGCCGGCTGATACCCTTCCGCCCCGCCAATATAGGTCAACCGCAAAGCGCCGGGCGGTTTGTCGAGCAAACGCCGCGTGCGCTGCAAGCCGCCTTCGGTCAGCTTGTCCGCCGTAATCTCACGCACCGCCGATTGCCCGCGATGACGGAACACCAGCCGGCCCTCGCGCTCAATGGCCTCAAGCCCATACGCGCTCATCAGTGGCGACAGCGCCCCACGCAAAGTCGAAACGCCAGTCAGCGCAAATCCGTCGAGCAGCCCCGTCACCTCACGCGCATCGGCCTCCACGCCCCCGCGCGTACAAATATCCATCAAGACAAGACCAAGCGCAGACACGCCTGCCCGCCCGTTCAGCCAATGCCCAAACGCCCAGTTCGCGCCATCAGACCAAATATCCTCGCGCACCGGAAACGCCGGAAAAGGCCGCGCATCCCACGCCCAGACATAATGTCCTTCTACCGCCGCCTGTGATTGCCAGAATGACAGCGCCACACTCAACGCCGCGCGCTGGAACACATCATCGCGCTCCCCGTTTGAAAATGGCGGCAATGCGCTCTCGGAACTTTTCGGATCAAAAAACAGATTGGGCGAATTGCCGCCCTTGTCGAGCGCGGGAAATCCGATCTCGGACAATCGTATCGGCTTGCTCCCCGCCTGCCACGCCGTCGCCGCCGAAGACCTTACCCCGCTCGGCCGCTCATGATGGTCAGCCGCCCACCAGCCAAGCAGATCCTTTTGCCGGAACACCCAATCCTCGCCATGGGTAGTGTCGATGATCGGCGTCCGGTTCTGCACCTGCCGGTCCGCATCAGACGCATAATACCAGTCATAGGCTTCCCCGCCCGTCATCTGATACCGTAAATAGTCCGGATCTTCCGCGCTACGATACCCCGCCAACGCATCAAGATGCTCGTCCCCGTCACGCCAGTCGCCGGTCGGCGGATACCAGTCCACACCCACAAAATCGACATTCTGATCCGCCCAGAACCTATCGAGCGGAAACAGCACATCGCCGCTGCCATCACCCGGCGCATAAGCGCCATATTCGGTCCAGTCCGCGCCATAGGAAATCTTCACCTGCGGCCCCACGATCACCCGCACATCTGCCGCGAGCGCCACAAGCCCGTCCGCAAACGGAAACCGCCCCGCATCATCACGCAAACGGGTCACCCCACGCATTTCCGATCCGATCAGAAACGCCTCGACCCCGCCCGCCGCGCGCGCCAGCCAGGCATGGTGCAGGATAAACCGCCGGAACCCCCAATCCTCATCATCGCCGCGATAGCGCACCTCATCGCCATCAATCTCGAAATCATCGCGCTGCGCACTGCCCAGAAAGCTCGCAATCGCGCTCGCCGTTGCCTGGGACTGATCGGGCGACACAATCCGCCCGCGCCACGGAAACGCCGCCTGCTCGGCCCCGCCATAGGGATCGGCAAGCCCATTGCCCGGCGCAATATCCATGAACAAAAACGGCGACATGGTCACCGCCATGCCGCGCGCGTTCATCTCTCTAATGCCCTGCACCACAGCCCGGTCCGCCGGTGTGCCGCCATAATTGGGCGACCGCTGCGAATCTTCCACATCCCCTCCGGACGCGGACGTAATCAGCCAAGCCTCATCACGATCCACCCCGCCCGCGCGCCAGGCATAAGGCCGCGTCGGCTTCTCGCGCCGTTCAACCCCGGGCCTGATCTGGCAATGCCCGGCCCGCAAATCATCCCCAAACCAACCCACAGTCAGCGCCACACGGTCCACCTTCGGCAAATCCCGCTCCAACTGATCGAGCGAGACCAGCATATCCGTGCGCATCGTGCTTGTGTGCGTGTTCTCCGGCGTATCAATGTTCGGGAAATGGTTCTGCCGGACCGGCTCAGTGCCATAGACAAATTCGCCGCTCGCCGGAATCAAATTCACGCCGTGAACCAGATCCGACAGCCGCGCTTCATCCACCCCGCCCGACACCTCGCGCTGAATTTCGAAAGAGAGCTGCGGCAACCGGTTGCCAAACTGCTCCAGCGGCAAATCCTCAAACACCAGATACGCCGTCCCGCGATAAGCCGGCGCGCATCCTGCCCCTTCAATCGCCTCGATCAAGGGATCAGGCATCTGATCATCCGTGCCATGATAAAGCCTGTGCGGCAGGTCAGACAGCGCTAGCACTTCGCCATTGGACCAGACCCGATCCACACGGTTGATCTCGCCCTCGCACAGCGCCACCGCAAAGCTTGCCGAATAGGTATAGTTCGACACACGCGGCCCGCCCTTGCCGCCACCGGCCCGCTCGGTCGTCCGCGTCTCCCGCAGCCGCGCCGCCCAGATCACCTGTCCGCCAACCCGCATCCGGCCATAGACATTCGGCAGCCCTGCGCCTTCGCGACTTTCCATGAGGCGGATGCTCTCAATCCGCGGGCCTTCGGTCGTGCTACCAAAGATCGCCCCATCAATCCGGCTACCAACAAAATTGCCGACCGCGCCACCAATCGCTGCGCCCGAGATCGATAACCCAAACGCGCTAATGCCCTGCGGCAAGAGCGTAGACCCCACCGCCTGCCCTAAACTTGATAATGCAATTTGTGCCATAAATTCAGTCCTCTAAACCGGGAAATTTGAACGCCGCCGCAATCCGCCGCCGCCACCAAGGCACAAGCCGCGTCTCCACCACCGCATGCCCCCAATAGGCGTGAATGATCCGGTCCTGACCGCTCACAATCGCGCAATGCTTGGCCGGACATCCCGTACCCATACGAAACAAAAGAACGTCCCCTGGCTCTGCGCTGCCCGCCGGAATCTCAACCAGACACCGCCGCGCCGCATCCAGTAACGTCTCCTCGCCCAACGCCTCCGCCCAGTCCGGCGTGTAGGGCGGCGCAAGCTCTGGCTCTTCCCCGAAATGCGTTCGCCAGACCCCGCGCAACAAGCCCAGACAATCGGTCCCGACCCCGCACAAACTCGCCTGATGCTGATACGGCGTGCCCAGCCAGTCACGCGCCGCGGCGACAATCTCGGCTCGTTTCATCGTCTCTCTCCGCTATTGCCCGACGCCGCCGGCCCCGCCAGCACAGCGTCATTGCCCGGCATATGCGGAAAGCCGCGAAAACTGTCAGCATTGGCAAATCGGGTCTTACACGTCTCAAATCGCTGATCGCATTTCAGACCGGAAAACTGCGGATCATCAAGATCAACCCCGCACCGCGTATCCCCCAACACCGCATCACACCGGCGCGAAAATATCCGTCCCACAGGCCGCTCGAAATCTGCCTTCAGCGATACAAGCTCGGCCTCGAACCCAAGCGCACCATGCGTAATCTCCGTCAAACGCCCCGACCAGATCTGGACAAAAAACTCCGGCCGCTCCCAATCGACGCGATACACATCCACCCGCGCGCCAGCCCACAGCCCCGCCCGTAAATCGTCCTCCGAGATCGCCTCGCTCGACAGCGCCCCTTGCGCCGCCGCCTGTCCGGGTTGAAGCCCTGTGCTTGCGGTAAACGCCCCCGCAGACAGAGCCCCGCCTGGCTCATAGGTCACGCCTTCAACCATCAGCCTACGGTCATGATCGGTCACCCCGATCACCACACCGTCCGCCCGCACAAGCTGCCAGCAAAGACACGTCCGCGTCACCCCGCTCGCAAGCCGCTGGGCAAATTCCGTCGCAAGATTTTTCATCTAAACCTCCAACAATTCGACAATCGGCACCTGCCCCGCGCGCCCCGCACCAAACGCCTCGATGCTGGTCGCCAATTGATCGCTGTCAAACCGCACAGGCACATCAAACAGAAAGCCCGCCGTGATCACCGCACCCGTTTCCGGCGCTTCGGAAAACCGCACCTCGCCACGCGTCGTGCTGACCACCACGCCCGACTGCTCCTCGCCGTTGATCGCCACACGGACGGTCCCGCCCACAGGCTTGTAAATCCGCCGAGCCGTATCGCCATATTGCTTGGTCAGGGCAAAGACCGTCTGTGTCCCGTCGCCAAGCCCCAAGACCTGATCCGTCGGGCTCACATCCGCATCCGGTCGCCCCGATCTGTCATCGATGAGATCGCGGAAGCGAAAGCCATGCAGCCGCCCACGCCTTGCCTCGAAAAACATGGTAAGGTCATGTAATTGCTCAATTTTCGTGACCGCACCACCAAGCTCCCAATGCCGCCTTGATCCGGCCCAGACGGCATTCCTCGCCTCGCCGCCACTTGCCAGCGCCACGACTTCAGTCCGCCGTTCTGGCCCACCCTGCGCGCCAAAGGCCAGCGCCAAAGGCAGCCTCACTTCATGAAATTCGCTCATGCTCATATGAACCGCCCTCC
>CALLCD010000099.1 GCA_938049795.1 uncultured Hyphomonadaceae bacterium
CTGATATTACGGTCTTCGGCAGCCATGCGCACTTCGCGTGTCCATTTGGCGCGCTGGCGCTGTGGCACATCGGCATAGACCCCGAACTCGCCCAGAAAAACGGGTGTTCCGGTGCGCAGCCTGTAATGGGCGGCCGCTGACATGACGCTTTTCAGCTCGGTGCGGTCTTTCTCCGATCCCCAGACCTGGCCGGTGGGCGGGGCGTTGGGGTCAAAGCTTGCGCCTTGATGGGTGAATTTGTGAGGTCCGTAATAGTGGAAGCTCATAATGACCCGCTCGTCTTCTTCGGGCGGTTCGATTTCGAGCATGCCATCAAGACCGCCCCAATGGCCGCCGCTGAGGATGATGTAGCGGTCGGGATGCTGCGGGCGGACAAGGGCGAGCAGGTCATCATTCATCTCATCGACGATTTTAGAAGTCATGCGCTTGTGCGGTTCGTTGAGAAACTCGAACATCAGTCCTTCCGGCCAATCGGCATAATGATCGGACAATTGCTGCCAGATGCCTTCGAGCCTTGGCATATGGTCTTTGGGATGGCTCATGATCTCCCAATAATGATGCACATTGAGGATGACGTTCAAATCCTGCTCGAGGGCGGCGCGGATGATCTCGTCCGTGCGAGCAAAAAGTTCGGGCGAGATGGTGTAGGGTGCTTCGTCGCTTGTGTGTTCAGACCATGCGACCGGAAGGCGTACCGTGTCAAAGCCCGCTTCGGCGATGCGGATCAGATCTTCCTTGCGGATCTGATAGCCCCATTGTCCTTCAATGGGGGCTTCCAGTGCGCCACCGAGATTGATGCAGGCTTGGATAGGGGTGTCCGGCACGGGCCTTATGGTCTGGTCGAGCTTGTTCGATTTTGACATCGCCATCGCGGCGGGAAGGGGCGTGTAGCTCGTGGGCCAGTAAAGACCGGACACTGCGAGCGCAATAAGAAGGACGAGTGTCCGAAACGGTTTCATTCTGAGACCCTAGATTTAAGCTAATCTGTATATAAACATTCAGTTCAATGTGGGAATAGCATTCTCACCTTATTGGCGAGTAAATATTGCAGCTGCGCGCGCTGGGGGAGTCTCTGGCCGGGGTCGCAAGATTGATCAGGCGGAGGAGGCCTCGGCCTGGCGGCGTTTTTCGGCGGCGGAGAGTTTTACGCTTTCCGAGCGCAGCTGTCCGCAGGCGGCGAAGATGTCCCGTCCGCGCGGGGTGCGGATGGGGGAGGAGTAGCCGGCGCGGTTGAGGACATCGGCAAAGCTTTCAATTGTGTCCCAGTCGGAGCATTCATAGATAGCCCCCGGCCACGGGTTGAACGGGATGAGATTGACCTTGGCGGGAATGCGCGAGAGCAGCTTTACCAGGTCGCGCGCTTCGGCGAGGCTGTCATTGATGCCTTTGAGCATGACATATTCGAAGGTGACACGGCGGGCATTGGACAGGCCCGGATAGGCTTTGATGGCTTCAAACAGGGTCTGGAGGTCGTATTTGCGGTTGATGGGGACAATTTCGTCGCGCAGATCATCGCGCACGGCGTGCAGGGAGATGGCGAGCATGGCGCTGGTGCGGGCGCCGAGCTCCGGGATTTTGGGCGCGACGCCGGCGGTGGAGACGGTGATGCGGCGGCGGCCGATGGCCATGCCTTCGCCATCGGAGAGGGTGTCGATGGCTTCGGCGACATTGTCGAGATTGTAGAGCGGTTCGCCCATGCCCATGAAGACGATGTTGGAGAGGCGGCGGTCTTCTGTGTCGGCGGGCCATTCGCCGAGCCCGTCGCGAGCGATCAGGACTTGCGCGACGATTTCCTGCGCGGTGAGATTGCGGACAAGGCGCTGGGTGCCGGTGTGGCAGAAGGTGCAATTGAGGGTACAGCCGACCTGGCTCGAGACACACAGCGCGCCCGCTTTACCGACATTGGGGATGAAGACGCTTTCGCCTTCGACATTGGGGCCAAATTCGACCAGCCATTTCTGGGTGCCATCGACAGAGACTTTGTGTTCGGCAATGTGCGGGCGGTCGGCGGTGAAGCGGGTGGCCAGTTCGGTGCGCATCTCTTTGGAGATATTGGTCATCTCGTCAAAGCTTTGGACACCGGCATGGTGGAGCCAGCGGCGCAATTGGCTGGCACGCATTTTGGCGGGTTTTTCGGCGAGGCCGATCTCTTCCAAGGTCTCGCGCAGGCGCGGCAGCGACAGGCCCGCAAGGGAGCTGATGGCGGGCGCCGGGGCGCGGGAGAGGTCGAGCGTGGTTTTCATGGGCGTTCTTTACGCGCTTTGGCGGGCGGATGGAACTGTAAACGTGTGTGGCGGAGGTCTGTTGCCTGGCTCGGCGGGCTGTTAGGGACGGTGTTTTGCGTGAGGCGAGTGTGATGAAACGTGGTGTGCAGATCTTTCTGGGCGTGTTCTTTCTGGTCGCGGGGGTGATGCATTTTGTGGCCGATGAGGCGTTTGCGGCGATTGTGCCGCCGGTTTTGCCGTTTCCGGTTTTGATTGTGTGGCTGACGGGGGTGATGGAACTGGTGTTTGCGGCGGGGCTTTTGGCGCGGCGGTCGCTGCCGCTGGTCGGCGGATTGCTTGGGGCGTATCTGCTCGCCGTGTTGCCGGCGAATGTCTATATGGCGCTGGCGGAGATTCCGCTTGGGGAGACGGTGCTCAGCCCGCTTGCGCTGTGGGTGCGGGTGGGGTTGCAGTTTCCGCTGATTGCGCTCGTGCTGTGGTGTTGCGGGGCGTGGCCTTTTTTGGTTGTCTCCCGTTCGCTGCGCTCACGATGAGACGCGCCTTCGGCGGCTGAGGGCTCTTTTAGTTTGTCTCCCGCTGACGCGATGAGACGCCGCTTCGCGGGCTGATGGCTCTTTTGTTTGTCTCCCGCTGACGTGATGAGACGTGGCTTCGCCAGCTCAAGGCTGTTTTGCCATACGCACCCAGCCTCTCCAAAAGCACCAAGGGTCCGTTTTCCCAGCGCACGCTGGGATCTATGGCCTCAAAGACTGGACATGCCGCCATGGACCCCAACGTTCGTTGGGGAGGCGGACCTGTGGTGCTTGTGGGGAGAGAGCCATCAGCCGCCAAAGGCGCGTCTCATCGTGAGCGAAGCGAACGGGAGACAGACAAAAAAGGCCAAGCCCCGCAACACCACAGCACGAGCGCAATCAGCGGAAACTGCAACCCCACCCGCACCCAGAGCGCAAGCGGGCTCAGCACCGTCTCCCCAAGCGGGATCTCCGCCATCGCCATATAGACATTCGCAGGCAACACGGCGAGCAGATACGCCCCAAGCAATCCGCCGACCAGCGGCAGCGACCGCCGCGCCAAAAGCCCCGCCGCAAACACCAGCTCCATCACCCCCGTCAGCCACACAATCAAAACCGGAAACGGCAAAACCGGCGGCACAATCGCCGCAAACGCCTCATCGGCCACAAAATGCATCACCCCCGCGACCAGAAAGAACAC
>CALLCD010000100.1 GCA_938049795.1 uncultured Hyphomonadaceae bacterium
CGCTGCGGCCAGCCCGCGCATGCAGGGCATTTCGCTCGGGCCAGCAGATCTCGCCGCAAGCCGCGCCATGAAAACGACACGCGTCGGCGGCGGGCATCCGGGCTACCGCGTCATCGAAGACCCCCGCGAAGACGGCGGCGCGCGCGAAAGCGTCCAGCAGGACCTCTGGCACTATACCGTCGCGCGCATGGTCGATGCCTGTGCCGCTTACGGATTAAAAGCGTTCTACGGACCCTTCGGCGACATTTCCGATCTTGAGGCATGTGAGCAGCAATTCCGCAACGCCTTCCTGCTCGGCTGCGCGGGCGCTTGGAGCCTCCATCCGAACCAGATTGCTGTTGCCAAGAAGGTCTTCTCGCCCGACGCCGATGAAGTGGCCTTCGCGCGACGCATCCTCGAAGCCATGCCGGACGGGTCAGGCGTTGCGATGATTGACGGCAAAATGCAGGATGACGCGACCTGGAAACAGGCCAAAGTCATTGCCGATCTCGCTGATCTCGTCGACGCCAAGGACGGACCCCGGTCATAGGGGCACCATTGTGTCGGTGCCAAACAGAAAAGACACGCCGGTCAAACCGATGGGCTCAAGCGCTGCGCCGATCAGAATTCATAACCGATCTGCACGCCGAACCTGCGTTGACCACCGGGCGATATGAACGAACCGCCAAATTCTGGCGCGGGGATCACTTCGGACAGGACATCCACATCAAATATATTGTCTGCAAATGCGGTAAGTCTCCAGCCGTCCAGACTGGCCAGTCCCACGCGCAAATTGACAATGCTGAAGGCTTCGCGCTCCTGATCGGAAAAATTGGCTGTGCCGAGCGCGGCGGGTAGGCCAGCAAGCGGCAGGATGGCTGTGAAAATGGTCGGCACATCCTCATCCTGCACGGTCGCGAAATTTGTCGGTCCGGTCAGACGCCAGTCAACGCGCAGCGTGGCGCTGATATTATTGATCAGCGGATAGTCGATCTGGCCACCAAGATTAAAGGTGTAATCTGGGGTCGAAGGCGATTCATTGCCAATCGTATTCGGGCGCGCCGTATTGGCTTGTATCTCGCTCTCGGTCAGGCTGAAAGACGAGTAAAGCGAAAGCCAGTCGAGCGGCTGGACGGCTGCGGACGCTTCGAAGCCGTAAAGCTGGACATCATCAACATTGGACACAACGCGCAGCAGGCCAAATGTCCCAACAAAGAACTCGAAGAATTGCAGATCATCGACATCGGTATAGAAGCCGGTCAAATCAAACGAGGCGCGGCCATCCCAGAAAGTGCTCTTAAAGCCAGCCTCAAAGGCACTGGAGGTTTCTTCCTCGAACGTGTCATTGATGGTCACGCCCGCATTGATGGCAGGATTGTTGAAATTGATATCGACGGTCGCCGCGCTGCCCTGATTGTTAAACCCGCCCGCCTTGAACCCGATGCCCCAATTGGCAAATAGGCTGAGATTGGCGAGCGGCTTATAGGTCAGGCTGACTTTGGGCTGGAACTCGTCAAAATTTGCGCTTTGGGGCAGGATCGGACCAGCAAGCAGACCCGTGTTCAGCGGGGCGCCTCCCGTAAATGGCGGGCCATCAAAGTCAACAAACAGCGAGGTCGCATCTGGCGGGACAAGATTTTCCACAGAGCGTTCCTCCCGGTCCCAACGCAGGGCAACCGAGGCTGTCAACTGATCAGTGATATCCGTTTCCAGAGATCCAAACAGCGAATAAACATCCGTTTCGAAATCATCAAAGGCAAGCTGCTCTGTCGAGTTTGGTTGACCGGCGGGCGTGAACAATCCCCCGACGGCGCCGTCGCCCGTATCCAGCCCAAGCGCCACGCCGACCTGCCGGTCAATGTTTAGATAATAAGCCCCGATTGACCAGCGGAACTGATCTCCGCCTGCCAGCCTTGCTTCGAAACTGAAATCTTCCTGATTGCGAACCTGAAACTGTGTGCCATCGCAAGTGGTGGGGGTGAAACCGCCAAGGATTGATCCGTTGGGGTCGAAGAAAAGTGAGTTGGGTGTTTGTCCAAGAAATTGCGGTGAGGGCAGGGTGACCCCCGCAGCGTTCAGGGCGGCTGTGGTGTCGATACACATCTGGTCGGTGTTGAAGAAACCGAACGCGGCCGAAGTGCCATCGCCGGAAAACTCTTGCTCGACATTGGAATACAGGCCCCAGGCGGTCAGCGTCGCCCAGTCGAAATCGTAATCGAATTTTACAGAGGCTTCGAACGTCTGCTGATCATTGTCCGGGCGGATATTGCCTTGGAAGACAAATTCGGTGTCGTTGACATCTGCGACCAGATCCGGATTGCTAAAGGCGGCCGCAAGGCCCGGTAGCGCGAAACTTGTATTAAAAGCAACCGCCGCCGCATCCACTTCGCCATAGCGGATCTTTGCGTCGATGCTCAACTGCTCCGTCGGATCAAAAATCAATCGGCCCTGCAAGTTGAACGCTTCGAGCCGGTCTACTGTGTCGCCCGCCGAAACCGAAGCTGGTCCTGTGTTCGTGAAGAACCCGTCCGACGTCCGGTAGTCGCCAGAGAGGACAAAGCCCAGATTGTCACCGATCGGCCCATTGATTGATCCGGCGACCTCATATGTGTTGTCCTCTGCGAAAGACGCTTCTGCGCGGCCCTGAAAAACATCGCCGGGTCGGCGTGTGGTCTGCACAATCGCTCCGGCAGCGGCGTTTCGGCCATAAAGCGCCCCTTGAGGCCCTTTGAGAATTTCGACCTGCACCAGATCCCCTTGGTTCTGGTTGAGTTGCGCTGTGTTGGTTTTCAGGATGCCGTCAACAACAAGCGCAACCGAGCTTTCCGCATCGCGTGTGCCATTGATGCCGCGAATATTGATCTGCGTATCGCCAACTTCGGCGGTCCCTGTAATGATCGTGACACCCGGGGTGAGCAGGACAAAATCCTCGGCACGGTCAATATCGGCCGAACGCAGACTTTCTTCGGTGAAGACATTGATCGTGGCTGGCACATCTATGAGGTTTTCTTCGTCGCGCCGCGCCGTCACGACCACTTCGCCGAGCCGACGTACATCATCTTCGCCCGTCGGAGCGGATGTCTCTTGCGCGATGACCGGCAAACCCAGCGCGATCGCAGTGCTCATAAGCAAAAGGAATTTCGATGTCATGTCTTGTGTCCTCCTCGCGGCCAATTCATTGGGATTGACCGGCCTCCAATTTCAACCTTGTCCATAGACTTGCAGCCTTGCCGCTCATCATCTGATCCGGTTGTCCGTAGCCCATTAGAGCCAAAAAAGACAATTTTGTATACAATTTTCTTGAACTGCTCTCAGAACGCAGGCAAACATGATGCCATGTCAAAAGCATCCGATATCGCATATGAGACCATTAAATCGCTGATTTTCAGAAATGAAATCCGGCCGGGCCAACAGCTCAAAGAAGAGGATTTGGCCATCAAGTGTGGTGTTTCGCGCACACCCGTTCGCGATGCTTTGGTAAGGTTGGAAGCTGACTTTCTGGTCGAGAAGCGCGACAATCAACGGAGCTTTGTGGCTGATCCGAGTTGTGACGATATTGATGATCTGTTCGCCCTAAGGGCGATGCTGGAAGGGCATGCGGCCGCGCGTGCAGCCGAGCGGATGACACCAGCGCTGGTGTCCGATCTGCGCAATTGCTTGAAAATAATTGAAAGGGATCAGTCTGTTAGCGTCTTTCTGGACCATAATGCGAAGTTTCACCAGATCATACTCCTCGCAGCGGGGTCAAAGCGCCTTGTGTCCATGCTGGAGCGATTGATCAGTCAGGCGGTTGTCCATCATACGGCCAATGCGTATTCGCCCGAGCAAATCTCCAAAAGTATCGCTGAGCATCGTGAGCTGACCGATGCCATTGAGCATGGGGACGCAGATTGGGCGCGCGCCGTGATTACGGGCCACATCCGCAGGGCTTTTCATGTCTACAGTCAGAGGGTTCGGACGCTTGGTGTGAGCCTTGACGAAACAGCCGCCTGAACACCGATTATCAGCACCGTCCGCTCGGTGCTCATCTTCCTCAAATTTTCTCCTATGCAGTGCCCATCTATAATTGTATACAAAATAGATGAGTTCCAAAATAACCCTTGTCGAAGTAGGCCCGCGGGACGGGTTACAAAATGAGCCAGTGCTCGTGGACACCGATACGAAACTGGCATTGATATCGAGGCTTCTCGGTGCCGGTGTGACCAGGATGGAAGTGGCCAGCTTCGTCCACCCCGAACGCGTCCCGCAAATGGCCGATGCCGAGGCGGTTATAGCGGGTCTGCCAGACCGGAAAGATATCAGCTATATCGGGCTGTGCTTGAACAAGCGCGGCATATTGCGGGCGATCGAGACGCGCGCGGCGGGCAAGCGCGGCGTTGATGAGGCGGGCTGTGTGCTGGTGCTAACCGATACGTTCGGCATGAAAAATCAGGGCCAGACCGTAGAGGAGGGGATAAAGGAAAATCGCGAGATGATTGCGCTCGCAAAATCCGAGGGGCTCATCGCGCAGATTACGCTGTCGGCTGCGTTCGGGTGCCCGTTTGAAGGCGAGGTCGATCCGGCGCATGTTGTCGACACGGTTAAACGCATCTGCGAGGCGGAACCGGCAGAGATTGCGCTGGCCGATACGATTGGTGTTGCGGTGCCTGCGCAAGTTACGGATTTGCTCGGGCGCGTGGGCGACGCAGCTGGGCATATTCCGCTTCGCGTACATCTCCACAATACGCGCAACACCGGACTTGCGAATGTCTGGGCGGCGGCTGAAGCGGGCGTGACACGTATTGATGCCTCGGTGGCGGGAATGGGCGGGTGTCCGTTTGCACCTGCGGCGACCGGCAATGTGCCGACCGAGGACGTTCTGTACATGCTCCACCGGGCAGGCTGGCACACGGGCGTTAATCTGGATCGGATGATCGAGACGGCCAATTGGTTGGCTGGAATAATGGAGCGGCCTTTGCCGGGCATGGTCAGCCGCGCGGGTGGTTTTCCAAAACAAGAGAGCTTGCAGGCCACAGCATAGATTTGGATGAGGGGTTGGGAGAAAAACGTATGAAGATATTTGGCCGAGGTAAAAAGCAGGATGAGGATGCGGGGGTGGCTGTGCGTCAAGATCCGGCCGCCAGCGGAACCGTGGAAGCTGGACTGTATCGACTCGGCGTTGATGTCGGGGGCACATTTACCGACTTGCTCCTGTTTGACGAGCGCGACGGACGGTTCTGGCGTGCGAAGGTGCCGTCCACGCCGCACGATCCATCCAAAGCGGTGATCTCGGGCACACGACGGATTTGCGCGGAGGCTGGCATTCCGGAAAGTGCAATCCGCTATTTCCTGCATGGAACAACGGTGGCGACCAATGCGGTGCTTGAAGGCAAGGGCGCAAGCGTTGGTCTGATCGTGACGGATGGGTATCGACAAGTCATGCAGATTGCCCGCTCGCTCGTGCCCGGGGGTCTGGCCGCATGGATCATCTGGCCAAAACCCGAACCGATGGCCAAGCTTGAAAACACGGTCGAAATTACCGGACGCATGAACGCGCAAGGCGAAGAGATCGCGCCGCTCGATGAGGCCAATATCCGTGCGCAACTGGACGTGCTCAAGGCGCGAGGTGTCGAGGCGATCACCGTCTGCTTGATGAACTCGTATTTAAACGGGGCGCATGAGCAGGTTGTAGGGCGTCTTGCAGCAGACATTCTGCCCGAAGTCCCCGTATCGCTCAGCTCCGACATTCTGCCAGAGATGCAGGAATATGAGCGCGCTCTGACCACGGTCGCCAATTCCGCCGTCCGGCCAGTTGTCGGTAAATATGTCGATAATCTAGCGAGCGAATTGCGCGGGCTCGGCATGGAGGGGCGGATCTCGCTCTTGCGGTCTGATGGCGGTTTGATGGCCGCGGACAAGGCAGCCGAGGCCCCTGTGAACCTGTTAATGTCCGGTCCGGCGGGCGGCGTGGCTGGCGCGCTCTGGGTGGCCAAACATGCGGGGCTCGAAAACATCCTGACGCTTGATGTCGGCGGCACGTCAACCGATGTGGCGCTGATCGAAAAGGGCGAGCCACGTCTGGTCCGTGACACGAGCGTCGGAGACTTGTCTGTGCGGGTGTCCTCGCTCGATGTCAAAACCGTTGGCGCGGGCGGCGGCTCAATTGCCCATGTTCCGGACTTAACCAAAGCGCTGCGTGTTGGTCCCGAATCGGCCGGCGCGATGCCCGGTCCTGTTGCCTATGGCCGCGGCGGGGAGTTGCCCACAGTGACCGATGCGAATGTGGTGCTTGGCTATCTGCCGGATTCGCTAATCGGCGGCGAAATGACACTCGATCGCGAGGGGGCAAAGCAATCGGTTCAGGGCATTGCCGATGCGCTGGGCATTGATCTTTATGAGGCAGCGCGTGGGATCATCGACATTGTGAACGAGAACATGTTCGGGGCCCTGCGCATGATTTCGGTTCAGCAAGGATATGATCCGCGCGAATTTGCCCTAATGGGATTTGGCGGTGCGGGGCCGCTCCATGCCAATGCGGTCGGCCGCCTGATGGGGTCCTATCCGGTGATTATTCCGAACTCGCCGGGCGTTTTGTGCGCGCTTGGCGATGCTTCGACCCGTATGCGCGCCGAGGCAGCGCGGTCCTTTTCCAAGCGCCGGTCGCAGACATCGGATGAAGAGGTCAAAGCGGCGTTCGAAACACTGGCGATACAGGTTACCCGAGAGCTGGCCGCCGAAGGTGTTGCGCCCGAGGACATGCTGATCCGCTACGAAATGGATGTGCGTTATTACGGACAGGCTTTTGAAGTACCGATGATGGTCGATATGGCCAGTCTGGGGGCGGACGGCATTGCTGCCATCGCTTCCGCCTTTGATGCAGAGCACCACCGCCTGTTCACGTTCAATATGGAGACAGAGCACGAACTGGTCAATTTGCGCACCGTTGCTCTGGGCAAGGAGCAAGCCATTCCAGCGCGCGAGATCGCCAAAGGCAATGGCTCGCCCGATGCCGCCAAAGTCAGAGATCACGAGGTTTGGATGGATGGCGGGGTCAAACCGGCGGCGATTTATGACCGGGCAGGTCTACGGGCTGGCGACCAGATTGTCGGCCCTGCGGTCATAACTGAAATGGACTCCACGACGCTCCTGCTTTCGGGCGATGTCGCCACCGTCGATGCGTTCGGCAATATTCTCATCACACCAGCTTAAAGGGGCGAACTGACATGCCAGCCAAGATTGTTGAAACCAATGACGCCCCGTTCAATCCGGTCGATATTGATCCGGTGAGCCTCGACATTATCGAGAATGCATTGCGCAATGCGCGTGTCGAAATGGACGCAACTTTGTTCCGCACCGCCCTGTCGCCGGGCATTCGCGAGCAGGGGGACGCCTTCCCGATGATTGCGGACGCCAAGGGCCGCATGGTGGTCGGCCAGTTCGGCTCGTTTCTTGACGGCTTCTTACGCGGATATGACGGCACGATTGAAGAGGGCGATATCATCCTTCTGAATGATCCCTATGCGTGCGAAGGCGCAGTCAGCCATCTGAGCGACCAATTGGTGATCGCGCCGGTGTTCTTTAATGGCCGGCTGATCGCATGGGGCGCGATGTTTGGCCATATGACCGATGTGGGCGGCAAAGTGCCTGGATCTTTGCCGACGGATGCCAGTTCCATTTTCGAAGAAGGCATGCGCCTGCCGCCGGTCAAGCTCTACCGGAAAGGTGAGTTGCAAGAGGATATCTTGCGCATTGCCTGTAACCAGTCACGCATGTCTGAATGGTATCGCGCGGACCTGCATGCCGTGGTTGCGGCTTGCAAAGTGGCAGGGCGCGCTGTGCAGGAAATTTGCGAACGCTTTGGCGATGACACACTCAACGCCGCTATGGAGCAGTTGCTCGCGCGCAACCATCGTGCCATGCGCGAACTGATCACGACCCAGATCGGGGAAGAGAAAGTCTCGTTTGAAGATTATCTGTGCGACGATGGGCGCGGGGCAGGGCCCTTTAAGATCAAATGTACGATGTGGCGTGAGGGCGACAAGGTTATCCTCGATTTCGAGGGCACTGATCCGCAGTCGGACAGTTCGATCAATTTCTATCTCAATGAGAACATGTTCAAAATGTTCTTTGGAATCTACATGATCATGGTGTTTGATCCGCAGGTTCTGGTCAATGACGGCTTCTATGATCTCGTAGATGTGCGCATCCCGGAAGGCTCGCTCCTGAAACCGAAATTCCCCGCCGCTCTGTCCTGCCGCACGCATGCGCTCGGCCGGATTTTTGATGTGCTTGGCGCATTGCTCGGTCAGAAAACACCGGACTTCCTAAACGCGGCCGGTTTTTCGTCAAGTCCACATTTGATGTTTTCAGGGCATGACAAAACTGGTGAATGGTTCCAGCTCTTCCAGATCGGATTTGGCGGTATCCCGGGACGCCCAATGGGGGATGGGCCAGACGGGCATTCCTTGTGGCCGGGCTTTACCAATGTGCCGAACGAATTTCTCGAACGCTATTTCCCGATGATTATTGAGAGATATGAGTCCGAGCCGGACAGCGGCGGGGCGGGCCTGCATCGCGGTGGCAATGGCATCAATATGGTCTATCGCTTCACGGAGGCTGGCACCATTTCGATCCATGATGATCGTTGGTTTATTCCGCCTTGGGGCGTTAATGGCGGCGAACCGGGTGCGCGCTCGTGGAAGAAATTGATCCGGCAGGATGGCAGCGAACAGATACTCGGCTCGAAAATTGATGATGTGAAGGTCGAAGCGGGTGACCGGCTTCAATATGTGACATGGGGCGGCGGCGGCTGGGGCGATCCGCTCGACCGTGCGCCCGATCTGATCGAGTTGGAGATCCAGCAGGGACTTCTAACGGCTGATGGGGCCAAGCGGTATGGCGTTGTCGTGGATGCCGATGGCAAGGCGAACCCAGATGCAACAGCCAGCTTGCGGGCACAGATCAAGGCGGATCGAGGGGAGGCGAAACTGTTTGACTTCGGCCCAACCATAGAAGAGTTACGCGCCTCGTGTGAGACCGATACGGGTCTCAAAGCGCCGGTCCAGCCGGTCTGGCGCGGTGCTGCCAAGCCTGTGGCCGCAGAGTAGGAGTGTCGGAGTTATATATGAACGATTCATCCCGTAAGGGCCCATTGACAGATATTCGCGCAATCGAACTTGGTCAGCTGATCGCCGGCCCCTATTGCGGCCAACTCCTGGCTGATATGGGGGCGGATGTAATCAAGGTAGAGCCACCGGAGACAGGCGATCCGATGCGTGTCTGGGGGCGCGGCGATTACCCTTTATGGTGGACAGTCTGCGCGCGGAACAAGAGGTGTGTTACGGCGAATTTGCGCTTGGAAGAAGGGCAACAACTGGTCCGTGATCTTGTGGCCAAGGCGGACATATTGATCGAGAATTTCAGGCCCGGAACGATGGAACGCTGGGGGCTCGGTTATGATGTTCTGGCAAAGATCAATCCCGGTCTGATCATGGTGCGCGTGTCCGGTTATGGTCAGACCGGCCCGTATTCACATCGCGCGGGGTATGCGTCAGTTGGCGAGGCGATGGGCGGCATGCGGCATCTGTGCGGTGAACCGGACCGGCCCGCCAGCCGCGCGGGGCTTTCGATCGGTGATACATTGGCGGCGACCTTTGCCTGCAATGGGGCTTTGGCGGCGCTTCATCATAGAGAGCAAACAGGGCGAGGGCAGATTGTCGACTCGGCAATCTATGAGGCCGTGCTAAACGTCATGGAAGCAACGATACCCGAATACACGGTCGCAGGTCATATTCGCGGGCGATCAGGATCGAAACTGCCGCATATTGCGCCGTCCAATATCTATCAGTGTAAGGATGGAGACTTCCTCATTGCTGCCAATCAGGACACAATCTTCAGGCGGCTCGCCAAAGCGATGGGCCAGCCCGAGCTTGCAGATGATCCGCGCTATGCCACCCATGTTGCGCGCGGTGACAGGCAGGACGAACTTGATGCGCTGATCAATGAGTGGACCAAGACGAGGACCATTGAAGACGTGGCTGCGCTTATGGAGGAGCATTCGGTTCCCGCCGGGCAGATCTATCGCGCTCCAGAGATGTTGGAAGATGCACACTTTGCAGCGCGCAAAGCCATTGTCGATGTGCCCAATGAGCGTTGGGGCAGTGTGCAGATGCAGAATGTTTTCCCGAAAATGTCAGAAACCCAAGGCGAAGTCCGCTGGACCGGACCAGATCTCGGCCAGCACAATCAGGATGTTTATGGCAACCTGCTTGGATTAAGCGAAGCGGAACTTTCGTCTTTGGAAGACAAGGGTGTGATCTAGGGCGTGGGCTCTAGTGACCCTAGGTATGAGATCACATCCGCGCTGCCCATCACTTCACCATATTTGGCTTTGATATCGAACAGGTTCGCATCATGAGGCGCTTTATCGCGATCCCCGCAAGCGTCTTCGACCACGATCGGGATGAGACCGGAAGAGACAGCATCAACCGCCGTGGCCCGCACGCACCCGCTGGTCGTCAGTCCGGTGATGATCAACGTATCGACCTTCAAAAATGTCAGCGTGGACATGAAACTTGTGCCGAAAAAGGCGCTTGGATATTGCTTGGAGATGACAAATTCATCCTCGCGCGGGATCAGCCCGTCGGGCCAGGCGCCCATTGGATTGTCTTTGGTAAAAGCTGATAGGGCGTCAAGCTTGGCATAGAACGTCCCGCCATCGCCGCCGCCCCTATGATAGATGACATTCGTATAGAACACTGGAAGTCCGGCATTGCGGGCGGCTGTGCGCACGGCGAGCGCCCTGTCCAATACTGCGGCAGGATCGGCAAACAGCGGGTCTGATGGCTCGAAATAGCCCTGAACAAAGTCGATGAGAACGAGAGCAGGCCTCTGACCGAGAGAGATATTGCCACCAAAACCTGGCGCAAAGTCTTTTAAAGGGTTGGACATAAGTGCTTTCCGAGATTGCGCCGCCATTATCTGCGCGAGCATAACCGGAATTTTGCCAATGAACAGCCACAGTTCGCGCCGCACCGGCACCATCGGCCGGGCAGGTGGTCAAACGATCTGTGCCCTGCCTGTCGGATCGGTCGCGAGGGTCGCAATCAAATCTTAAGATCACGTTCCTAAGGTCAACAAATCAAGCCCAAACGCCCGTTAAATCGGATGATCCGTTTCTGTGGGCGTCGTGAGGATAAATATGAGTGCGTCGTCGCCAGACAAGACACTTCAGGACCATAAGACACTCGAGCAGGTTCTTGAAAGTCTCCCTGTCGCCGTAATCGCCTTTCGGGGCGGCACCTTGCTGTGTGCCAATCAGGCCTTTAGCGATTATGTTGGTCCCCACATTGCCGCCTGTCTTACGCCCGGCCTGTCGCTCTATGATTATGTCGAGAGTACCCACGCCGAAAACCATGACGCCAAATCCCATGATCCGGACACAGACGCCCTGCACGGTACAGACAAAGATGCATGGATTAAGGCACGCCTGAAACTCTACCAGAGCGACAGTGTGATGGATGAGTATGACGAGATTGGCTGGTGGCGGTTGATCCATAAATATTATCCTGAAGACGACACCTATATCGGCATCCGTATCGACATTACCGAAGTGAAAGAAGCGCAGGAACGCGCCATCATTGCCTCGCGCGCCAAGTCGGAATTTCTTGCCAATATGAGCCATGAGATCCGCACCCCGATGAATGGCGTGATCGGCATGGCCCAGATCCTCGAAGACACCGACCTGACCGACATGCAGAAAGAATGCGTTGGAATTATTACGCGGTCCGGCGAAGCGCTGATCACCATCATCAATGACATTCTCGACTTCTCGAAAATCGAAGCAGGGAAGCTGGAGCTCGATGCGAGGCCGTTCAATCTGGAAGACGCGGTTGAAGATGTCGTCGCTCTGCTCGGGACCAATGCCAATGAAAAAGGCATCGAGCTGATCCTCGATTTTGATCATCCTTCCGAGCGCTATCTGGTTGGCGATGCGGGGCGGTTCCGGCAAGTCCTGATCAATCTGGTTGGCAATGCGATCAAGTTTACCAGCAAAGGCTTTGTGCTGCTCCGGGTCGTTGTGGGCGAGGCCGGGGATATGCTCGATGTGGCGGTCACGGTCAAAGACACAGGCATTGGCATTGCTGAAGACGCTTTGGAGCGGATCTTTGACGAGTTCTCGCAAGCCGATAATTCGACCACGCGCGTCTATGGCGGAACCGGCCTTGGCCTGTCGATCACAAAAGGCCTGGTCAGCGCAATGGGCGGGTCGATCGAAGCCAAGTCTGTGGTCGGGGAGGGCACGGACATTTCCCTGAGCTTGAAGATTCCCGCCGGAGACAGCTTGCCAAAAGACACCCCCGCACTCACCGATACCTCTTCCTCCCTTCTGTTTCCCGAGGCCCGCGTTCTGATCGTCGATGATCTACCCGAAAATCTGACCGTGCTGACCGGCCAGTTGAAAAAACTCGGCATCACGCCCGACAGTGCCGGCTCGCCAACGGACGCGATTCAACTGATCAATCGCACACACAAGGCAGGCGGCCGCTATGATCTTATGATCACGGACTATCAAATGCCGCACACAGATGGATATAGCCTCGTCAAAGCCATTCGCGGAAAAGCCGTTCTGGACGTGATGAAAATTATCGTTCTGTCCTCGGTCGATTCCGATCCGGTCCGAAAGAAATTTGCCAGCATGAATGACTGCATCTTCCACCAGAAGCCGGTCCGCATGTCCCATCTGCGCCGGTCCGTAGAGGCAGCCTTGCGACCCGCCGCCAACGCACCCGAGCCCGCACCAAGTCCAAGGATCGAGGCGGAGACAGTAGTATCTGACCAAAAACGAATCCTGGTTGCCGAGGACGACAAAACCAATCAGGCGGTCATCCGAAAAATGCTCGAGGCCAAAGGGTACGAACTGGACATGATCGAAAACGGCGAATTGGCCTGCCAGCTTTACAAAGCGCGGGCCTATGATCTTGTATTGATGGATATATCCATGCCGGTCATGGACGGCATTATGGCGACCAAGACCATGAGAGCGCTGGAACAGGACACTGGCCGCGACAAGACCCCCATCATTGCGATCACAGCCCATGCGCTCAAAGGGCAAAAAGAGAGCTTTCTGGCGGCGGGCTTTGACGATTATCTGGCCAAGCCGATTGCCAAAACCGATCTGGATCAAAAACTCGCCCATTGGCTGGACACCGATTTGGCTCCCTTACGGGCCGCCGCTGGAGGTATCCGCTAGGCGTCCCGCCCGCGAAGCGCGCCTCGTCTCAAATCCCACAAGTCACGAAAAGGCGATTTGGCGCTGGACCCGCGTCAGGTTAGGCAAGGTTTGCCTGTCAGCCGTGCAGATCAAACGCGTACGCGTCGGGCACAACAGGGCAGGGACGCGCGCAAGAGACAAGTCTATGGCACATGATGGAACCCAAATGCTGCAAACGGACACGCTGATTGTCGGCGGCGGTCTTGCCGGTCTTTCGCTTGCGCGCCGCCTTCACATGGCGGGTCGCCGCTTCCATCTCGTCGAAGCACGCGGCCGGTTTGGCGGGCGCATCCACACCGCGACGGCGCCCACGGGTGCACGCTTCGATCTTGGTCCCGCATGGTTCTGGCAAGGCCAGCCGCGCATCGCTAATCTTGTCGAGGCGATGGGCCAGACCGTGTTCGAGCAATATTCGACCGGCGATCTCGTCTTCGAAGACGAAACCGGCGCCATTCATCGCGGACGCGGATTTTCGTCTATGGAAGGATCGTATCGTCTAAAGGGTGGGCTGACGGCACTGATCGGGGCGCTGGCAGATGGTTTGCCCGCGACAGCCCTGAGCCTCAGCACGAAAGTCGCCGGCCTGATCCGCACCGATGCAGGCGTCACCGCCCATCTCGAGCGTGCGGACGGTCATCGGGCAGAGCTTTCCGCGCAAACTGTCTTCCTCGCGCTCCCCCCGCGTCTTGTCGCCCGGTCCATAAACTTCGAGCCGGACCTGCCAGAGACCGCCTATAAAGCCATGCGCAATATCCCGACATGGATGGCCGGTCAGGCGAAAATCATGGCAATTTATGAGCGCCCATTCTGGCGTGATGAGGGTTTCTCCGGTGACGGGCGCAGCCGGCTCGGACCAGTGGTCGAATTTCATGATGCCTCGCCCATGCAGGATGGCCCCTATGCCTTGTTCGGCTTTGTCGGCACCCCGCCGCTGATCCGCAACGAACACAAGGCCGAGTTCCGCGAAGCCGTCCGCCAGCAATTGATCCGCCTGTTTGGCGCAGCTGCCGCTGAACCTCTGCAACTCGAAATACAAGACTGGGCGTTCGAACCGGAAACCGCCACACCGCTCGACCTGGAGCCGCTTAGCCATCATCCGCACTATGGCATGCCGCAGGCACTCGAAAACCTCTGGGCAGACCGGCTCGGCTTTTGTTCGAGCGAAGTGGCCGCAACCTTTGGCGGCTATCTCGAAGGCGCCCTCGAAGCGGCCGAGGCAGCAGACAGATTGATTGCCGCGCGAACAGGGTCATTGTTGGGGCAATCTTGAGCGGGGCATGATAAAACGGCCCGTATTCGAGACTTGTTTTACCGTTAGGGAAAGCGGTTATCTGTAATTCTGATATATGTGCATACAGAGCATGGGCTAGTATAGAGATATAGATACGCAGATGAGGGTCATATGGCAGATGATGTAGGACAGGCGCCGTGGCATCTGAGCGGCAATTGGGCACCGCGTCAGGATGAGGTCACCGAAACCAATCTCGAAATAGAAGGCGAGATCCCCCATCACCTGAACGGAACCTATATCCGGACCGGCCCGAACCCCAAATCCGGCAAGTCGCCCCATTGGTTTCTCGGCGACGGCATGATCCATGGCATACGCCTGCGCGAGGGCAAGGCTGAATGGTATCGCAACGCGTTCATACAAACCACAAGCCTCGGCGTCCCGTTCGGCGCAAGCGGCAATCCGCGCGACATCAGCAATAGCAAAGCGAACACCCACATTCTGCAACACGGAGACAGAGTCCTCGCCTTGTATGAAACCGGACTGCCCTGGCGCATTGATCAGGACCTGAACACGCTCGGGATCGAGACCTTCGGCGGCGACCTCCAGACCGCCATGACCGCCCACCCCAAAGTCTGCCCCGTCACCGGCGAGTTGATGGCCTTCTCCTATGCCGAGATGCAAGAACCTCTGCTGCGCTATGTCCGCATTGGCAAGGATGGCGAGGTCAAACAGACCGAGGGGATCGACATCCCGCGCATCGTTATGATGCACGATTTCGCAATCACGCGGAATTATTCGATCTTTCTGGACCTGCCTGTCTGCTTCGATTTAAATTTGCTCGCAACCGGCATGCCGTTCGAGTTCAAGCCCGAAGCGGGCGCGCGGATTGGCGTGATGCCGCGTGCGGGCGGGAATGGGGATATCCGCTGGTTCGAGATACCGCCATGCTTCATCTTCCACACCGTCAATGCCCATGAAGTTGGCAGCAAGATCGTGCTCACCGCGTCGCGGCTCAAAGCGGCCTTCCAGGGCACACCGGATGATTTCGCCAATGTCGGCTATCTCTGGCGCTGGACGCTCGATCTGGAAACCGGCGCTGTGAAAGAAGAACAGCTCGACGACCGGCCGGGTGACTTTGCCCGCGTCAATGGCTCGCGCCTGGGGCTTGAGGCACGTTTCGGCTATCTGATGTCAATGGCCGGAGAGGGCGAGGGCGGAGAGCCGATCTACGGGTCCGAATTGCTGAAATACGATTTGCAATCGGGCGCATGCAAAGTCCACAGGCTCGGTGACACAGTGCGCGGCGGCGAGCCCACCTTCGTCTCCACCGGCGCAGAAGAAGACCAGGGCTATGTGATGACATTCTGCCATGATGAAGCCACAGGCCAATCGACCTTTATCATCGTAGACGCGCAGGACTTTGACGCTTCCCCTGTCGCCACAATCCACCTACCCCACAGAGTGCCCTATGGTGCCCACGGCAATTGGGTCCCACTGGGCTAAACGCTTTGTGGTTGGCATTGCGCTTGCCTATTCGCCGAGGTCTGCCACACCGGACTCATGAGCACGATGGGTGACATAGGCGCGCACCGCATTGAGATCATCATCGCCGAGCTCTGCGCCGAACCCGACCATGCCGACATCTTTCAGTCCGCCATCGCGAGTGATCAGCATCCACGTGTCCTCGTCGCCAAGCGCATAAGACCAGCGCAGGTCCGGCAACACGCCGCCACTGACCGCCGTATCGCCATGACAGCCCGAGCAATACCGCGCATAAATGCCCGCACCGAGATCAATCTCTTCGGGCGTTCCGAATGAGGGCGGAGCAGGGACGCGCGCGCGGCTGACATCATAGGGCTCTGGCAACGTCTCTGTGCCGCCAAGCTTATAGACAAGCAAGCGCGAGCGGTTGACTTGCGGGCCGTCCTCATTGTGCGAAAGTTCCCCAAGCAGCAGCGGGACGATGCCGCCCCAGCCGGCGAGAATGGCCACATATTGCTCGCCATCAAGCTCATAGGTCACAGGCGCCGCCACAACGCCGGTCTGAACGCTCTGGCTCCACAATTTCTCACCTGTCTCGGACTTGTAGGCCGAAAAATCCCCGTTCCGGTCGCCTTGGAAGACAAGCCCGCCCGCCGTCGCCAGCGTGCCGCCATTCCACGGCCCGCCATGCTCGACCCGCCAAACTTCCTTTTGCGCCACCGGATCCCATGCCAGCAAATGCCCGCCAAGCGAGCGGCGAACCGTATCCCGCACCGCCTGATTATTCGGCAAGCCAATCGCTTCGAGATCAACGCCAAGATTGACCGTCAGCTCGCTCGCTTCAAACGCCTCATCAGAAATATATGGAAAACCAAGCACTTGTGCGGGCAGATAGACCAGCCCCGTGTGCGGATCAAAGGACATGGAATGCCAATTGTGCGCGCCCATCGGTCCGGGCGTGCCTTCCCACGGCTTGCCAGTATTGTGGTAGAACGCTTCAGGCACAATGTTCGGCCGACCCGTCTCCTGATCCACCCCATCCGCCCATGTCACAGGCACGAATGGCTTGGCGGAAATAAACGCGCCCGTCTCGCGGTCGATGACGTAGAAAAACCCGTTCTTCGGCGCCTGCATCAGCACTTTGCGCGGCGCGCCCTCGATCTCCATGTCGGCAAGGATCATCTGTTGGGTCGCGGTAAAGTCCCACTGGTCGCCGGGCGTTGTCTGAAAATGCCAGACATATTCGCCTGTGTCGGGCCGCAGCGCGACAATTGACGAGAGGAACAGATTGTCCCCGCCCTCAGGGCTGCGAAATTTCGGGTTCCAGGGCGAGCCATTGCCAACCCCGATATAGAGCAGGTCCAGCTCGGCATCATAGGCCATAGAATCCCAGACCGTGCCGCCCCCGCCAAGTTTCCACCATTCGCCCGTCCACGTCTCGGCTGCCATTTCGAGGATTGGATTTTCAAACGGCGCGTCCGGATTGCCCGGCACCGTATAGAAGCGCCAGTCAAGTTCGCCCGTCTGAGCATCATAAGCGGAGACATAGCCGCGCACGCCGAACTCGCCGCCGCCATTGCCAATCAGCACGCGCCCTTTGACCACGCGCGGTGCGCCGGTGATGCTGTAGAACTTGTCGCGGTCGGTGATCGTGTCGATTTCCCAGACCGGCGAGCCGTCCGTCGCATTAAGCGCGATCAGCCGGCCATCAAATGTGCCGAAGAAAATCTTCCCGTCATGATAGGCGACCCCGCGATTGACCACATCGCAGCACCCGCGCACGGCCCATTCGCCGGGCACTTCGGGGTCATATTGCCAGAGCAGGTCGCCGGTTCTGGCGTCAAACGCATGCACCTTGCTCCACGCGCTCGTCACATAGATCACGCCGTCAATGACAATCGGCGTCGCTTCCTGACCCCGGCGCGTGTCCATATCGTGATACCAGGCAAGGCCGAGGTCTGCGACCGTCTCGGTGTTGATCGCATCGAGCGGGCTGTGTCGGCTCTCATCATAGGTACGCCCATGCAGAGGCCAATCGCCAGCATTGACCTTGATGGCGTCTGCGTTGCCAGCAATTGCGCCGGTTTGCTCAGGGGCGGGGGCCGCGGTCTCGGCCGGACTGCACGCGCCAAAGACCAGCAATGACGCCAGCACACTGATCAAACCATGTTTCACGACCGACTCCGCTGACTTATTTTGCAATATTGTAGATTTTTATATCCGTATTGGCTTCAAGACCCTCTTGGCCAAATTCGACCCCGATACCAGACCCTTTGACGCCGCCAAACGGGATGTGCGGGGCAACCTCGCCATGCTTGTTGATATAGACTGTGCCCGCCTCAATCCGCGCGGCCACGCTGCGGGCAGCATCGAGATTCGAACTCCAGACCGAAGCGGCAAGACCGAAATCAAGACCATTGGCCTGCGCAATGGCGTCATCAATGTCCGAATAGCGGATGATCGGCAGGGCGGTGCCAAATTGTTCCTCATCGACAAGACGCGCACCGGCGGCAATGTCTGCGACCAGTGTGATCGGATAGAAATAGCCCGGCCGGTCAAGCCGTGCGCCGCCGGTTAGAATTTTAGCCCCCTGCGCCCGTGCATCGTCCACAAGGGCAGCAACTTTGTTCAATTGCATTTCGTTCTGCAAAGGCCCAAGCGCGCTCGCTTCATCAAGGCCGTCGCCCATCGGGATCGCCTCGGCAAGGGCGGCCAATTCGGCACACATCTCGTCATAGATCGCATCATGGACGTAAAGCCGCTTAAGCGCTGCGCAGGTCTGTCCGCCATTGATAAACGCGCCCCAGAAGATGCCCTCGGCAATCTCTTTCGACTTGGTGTCCGGCAGAACAATCCCGGCATCATTGCCGCCAAGTTCGAGCGTAAGCCGTTTCAAATTGCCCGCCGCGCTCTGCATAATCTTGCGGCCTGTGGCGGTCGAGCCGGTGAAGACGATCTTGTCGATCCCGTCATGGCCGCTCATCGCGCCGCCAATCGGACCTTCGCCAGTGACGCAGTTCAGCACGCCCTTCGGCAACACCGTGTTCAGCAATTCCACCATCCGCAAAGTGCTCAGCGGTGTGAACGGCGAGGGCTTGATCACAACCGCATTGCCCGCGCGGATGGCCGGCACGATATGCCAGATCGCAATCATCAAGGGCCAGTTCCAAGGCGTGATCGACCCGACAACGCCCACCGGCACGCGGTGCTGCTCGACGCGGGCAGTCTCGTCTTCCTGAAGAATCTTGACCGGCATATCAAGCTCGGCCGCATAGCCTGCCCAACCGGCGCATCCGCCAAGTTCGAACTCCGAGCCCAGACCCTTGAGCGGCTTACCCTGTTCGCGGGTCAGAAGCTCGGCCAGCTCAGCAGCATTCTCGGTCAGCACGCCAGCCATTTTCCGGCACGCCTCTTTACGGACCTCATCAGGCTCACGTGCCCACAAAACTTGCGCAGCTTGCGCGGCGGCGACCGCGGTGTCGAGTAATTCAGGCGAGCAAAGCGGGGCCAGTCCAACAACATCCAGCGTGGCCGGGTTGATGACCTCATCGGCTGCATCCGTCGTGACCGGCGCGCCATCTATCGTCATCGGATAGGTCCGCTCGGTCGTCGTCTCGGTTTTCTTTTTGAATCCAAACATGTCGTCCACCTTGCTCCTGATCTCCCATCGGCGCAGGCCGCGCGCGGCGATTGCGTCGTTCAAATTTATCGGTTCGAGAGGGCTGATGAAGGGGTTGGGGGTCAATGGGAGGAGAAGAAACTCAACCCCTTCATCAGATAAGACGTGCTAGAATTCGAAGTCGAGCTTCACACGCCATTCGCCAGGCCGGTTAAACGAAGCTTCGACAAAGCTAAGCGCACCGGAGTTGAACCCTGAGCCGATAAACCGCTCATTGGTGATGTTCCGGCCGATCAGCGAGATCGCCCAGTTTGCATCTTCGGGCTCATATTTGATCTGGCCACCGAGCAGACCGACAGAGTCCTGAATAAGTTCAGGCGTGTTCTGCGCGTCATTGGCGGTGTCGCTGCGCCAGCTATAGTTCACATTGAACGTCAGATCACCACGATCCCCCGGAATCGGCTGAACATAGTTACCCGCCAGCGCGAAGGTGAACTCCGGCGTGTTCTGCAACTCATCGTCCACGGTAACCTGCGGCGCGACGAGATCGGAAATTGTGCGGTACTCAGCATCAATATAGCCGAACGATCCGACAAGAGACAGATTGTCCGTTGGGTAATATTCCGCTTCGAGCTCGATGCCGCGAATACGTGCGTCACCGGCATTGGCGTTTAGCGGCGAAATACCCGCCTGCAAAACAATCTGGATATCGTCATAATTGTTCCAGAACGCCGCACCGTTCACACGCAGCGAACTGTTGAGCAGGTCAGCCTTGAAGCCAAGCTCGTAATTGTCCGACGTTTCCGGATCAAAGATGATGCCCGGAAGCTGACCGCCCGCCGGTGTTGCCGATGCGCCCGCAAAATCGGGGTTGAACGGGGCAACAAGACGCGTGGTAAAGCCGCCCGATTTGAAGCCCTGCGAGAAGGTGAAATAGGTGAAGATATCATCGGTAACCTGATAATTCACACCCGCACGGAACGAGACATCATCAAAGTTCGCCACTTGCAATTCTTCTGGCCCAAGGAACGTCGTGTTCACAGTGCCGTCCGGATTGAGACGCGGGAAGGGCGTGTCACCCTCGGCATCTTCAAGGAAGCCGCTAGGCGTGGTCGGATCAGCAAAGACACCGGCAAAGAACGGCGTTGTGTTCTGCTGGTCAAGCTGGAGCTCTTTCTGTTCGTCGGTAAAGCGAACACCAAAGACAACATTCAGCCCCTCAATGACTTCAAAGTCGGCCTCACCAAACACGGACAAAGCGCGCGTTTCCTGGAAGTTCGGTCCGAAAATGTTCAGAATACCGCCACCGATCGGAACCTGGTCAATTTGCAGCGCATCTTCGAAGAAGGCAAAGCCGCCAACCGTATAGTTCAACCGGCCATCAAGGAAATTACCGATGAGCTGGATTTCCTGACTGATCTGATCCTGATCCAGCACAAAGCTGGTCTGGTCAAAGGAGAAAGGCGAGTTGTCAATGTCGCGGCCAAAGGCGCCGGTGAGGGCGCGATAGGCGGTGATCGACTTGATTTCCAGATCTGGCGTCAGCTCATAGGTCGAGACCGAAGACACGCCCCAGGAATCAATGTTCGAGAAATTCGCGCCTGTCGCAAAAGTCTGGTCAATATCAGCGGGCAGCAAAGCATTGCTGAAGAAGCCGACATCATTTGTCGGATCGCCATCATTGTTGATGCCCTCAAGGGTTCCGGTCAGCGCACATGGCGGGATCGCGCCCGCAGGGGGGCCACCGAGACAGGCATTAAACAGACCGGCGAGCGATGTCGTCAGAACACCATCCGGGGTCAGGCCTTGAGGCTGGCCTGTGGCCGGATCAATAAAGGTCGCGTCATCCGCCGAGCCGAGCGAGACAAGCGTACCGGCAGGGGCCGCGTCACGAATGCGCGAATAGTCCGCCGAAAGAGTCGTCTCGAACCGCTCCGTCGGCTGCCAGAGAAGCTTGCCGCGAATGGCTTGATTGTCGAGCGCGCCGCGATCTGCGCCATTGGTGTCGGCAACATTGATCTGGTCAATCGGCGTCAGCGCGCTGAACGGAGCCGACGCAGACGGGCCAGCCGGAATGCCGCCTGGATTGTCCGGCGTGATCACGCCAGCAGGGTTGAACAATACCTGCTCCTGGAACCCGTCCTGATCCTGCGTCGAGAAAGCAAATGTCGCAGCCAGAGTTTCTGAAATCGGAACATTCACCGCGCCATCAAAAGCGAGCCGGTCAAAGCGGCCAATCTCGGCCGAGCCACGGAAAGAAAACGCGTCAAAATCAGGACGCGCTGTGCGGATGTTGACCGCGCCGCCAATCGAGTTCCGGCCAAACAATGTGCCTTGTGGGCCTTTGAGGACTTCAACCTGCTGAATGTCATAGAGCTGGAAAACCGAGCCAATCGTCCGCGCAATGTAGACATCATCGACATAGACGCCAACGCCGGGGTCGGTGTTAACGGCAAAATCCGACTGGCCAATGCCGCGAATAAAGCCTTGGAAGGTCGAAGACGCTCCAGAGAAAGTAGACGTGTTGTCAAAGGTCACGTTCGGGGTAAAGGCGGCCAGTTCAGACGTGTCCGTGATCCCGCGTGTCTCCAGCGCCCGCGCCGTGTAAGCGGTCACGGTCACAGGGGTTGATTGCAAGTTCTCTTCGACGCGGCGAGCGGTCACTGTGACCTGCTCGAGGCGGCGGGTGTCTTCGCCTTCGCTCGCGGCTGCATCTTGTGCTGCGGCCGGCACAGCGGCCAGACAGGCCAGCGCCATCATCGACGCGCCGCCCAAAAGGGTCTTGCTCAAAGTCTTTGGTTTAAATTCATTTTGCACGATGTGTTCCTCCAGAACGGCGCTGCAATTTGCGCGCATCATTTTCGATTGGGCGTTTCGTGGCCGTGCAATCGGCCTCTTCCACGCCTGAGACATTATTGGGGTTAGGGCTAGCCTGTTAGTCTGTAGGCGAGGCTAGGCTTGACGGATTGCGCCTACGGGACAGGTTAATGTTGTAAGATGGACCTCGCTGCGTTCGGGGTTTCACCAAAAGCCGCTTTGAAGGCGCGGCAGAAATGCGAGTGGCTTTTATAGCCAACGGCATAAGCGATCTCGGAGACTTGCTGGCCAGCATAACCAGCCGACGACAAAAGCTTGCGCGCTTCGTTCAGTCTGCGTTGCGAGATATAATTTGTCAGCGTCCAGCCCTGGGCGGCAAAAGCTGACTGTATGCTACGCAAGGACACGCCCATGCGCTCGGCAATACATTTGGCCGTCGTGTTCTCGTCGCGAAACGCCACTTCAATATAATCCCGGCATCGGTCAAACAGGCCAACGGAGCCACGCAGCCGTTCGGTCTGCACATCATTCGACGCCTGCTGCGAAATCGACAGCACCGCCAGTTCCAGAAACATGCTGGCCAGCCGGTTGAGCGACTGGCAGGGGAGTCCGGTGACGCGGTTGCGCAGGAGCGATTCCAGATAATCATAAGCGACATTGCGGATCGGATTTTCCGGAACCGCCTTGATAAAAGACAGACGTTCGGGGAAGGGGGTGATCGCATGCAAATTGTCCGCCGAGAGCGGGATGGACACAATCGTCGTATCACAATCAAAATCCAGCGTATAAGCCTCGCGATTGTTGCAGATCACATAATCGCCCGGAAACAGGTCCACCACACGGCCACCACAGGTCAGCCGCGACTGACCCTCAATCTGCGCCTTGATCAGGAACGCCGCTGCCTGACCGGGTTTGAGCGGCGCGGCCTCATGAGACACACAGGCCGGGCTGGTCGAACATTCATAAAAGGCTACATCGCCAATCGAGGTGCACCGCAGGTTTGCGCTAAAGGTCGATCCCGTCTTCGCATCAACATGGATCGCGCCAAATCGTTCGCTGATCAGATCGTTCCAGTCCGCAAGTGAAGACGCCACCGCAACATCATGACTGGTTTCGATTTCCTGCGAATCGGCGCGCATCAATGGCCTGTTCATGGTCGCCGTCTCCTCATGTCTGGCGTTTCGATTTAACAGTTCACATCATTAAATTGTTGCGAATGCAACCATTAACGGTAAAAAGATATGCAGAGTCAAATTGATCTGCAGTACGCAGCGAGAAATACAGATAGACTGGACGTTGAAAATGATTGAGCAGTTCTGCAAGACAATTCAAAGCACGAGACGGTGAACACTATGGACGAAGCCAAAACATCCGAGCCGATTTCGCGCTTTCAGATCGTCGCGCTCCTGGCGCTGGCCTGTCTCAACATGCAGGATGGTTTCGACATTCTCGCCATCTCCTATGCCGCCGGCGCCATCGCCGAAAGCTGGCAGATCGAGCGGTCGAGCCTTGGCATCGTGCTCAGCGCGGGGCTCTTCGGCATGATGATCGGCGCGATGGCGCTCAGCCCTTTTGCCGACAAGATCGGACGACGGGCGATCACCGTGCTCGGACTGGCATTGTCAGGAACCGGCATGCTGATTGCGGCCCTTGCGCCATCAATTGAACTGCTTGTCCTTGGCCGCGTGATCACCGGGCTTGGCATCGGCGCGATCCTTGCCAGCCTGAACACGCTCGTGGCGGAATTTGCCGGCGAGAAATATCGCGGGCGCGCCATCGCGATCTTCCAGCTAGGCTTTCCGATGGGCGCGTGGCTGTCGGGTTTTCTCGTGGCGTGGCTGCTCGACATTGGCAGCTGGCGACATGTGTTTGCGTTCGGTGCGGCCAGCTCGTTTGTGTTTATTCCGGTGATGCTGCTTCTGCCTGAGTCGATGGATTTTCTCGCCAAGAGCGGCCGGTCCGATGCCCTCACACGCATCAACAAGACGCGGAAAAAACTGGGCTGGTCCATGCTCGACGCTTTGCCTGACACGGCGGCGCAAGCCAACGCAGGAAGCGCAAGCCAGAGCGCCCTTGGTGCCGTGGCCTCCTTGTTCACACCGAAATACATCGCGCGGACGCTGCTGATCTGGACGGCATTTTTCCTATTGCTTACAACGCTCTATTTCTTGTTGTCATGGGCGCCGCGCATCATTGAGGATATGGGATTTACCGCCGCGCAGGGCAATCAGGGCGGGCGGTTGATCAATCTCGTGGGCATGGCGGGCATCACTGTGCTCGGCATTCTCGGCGTGATTATCCGCCCGTCTTTGCTGACCAGTTTCTATCTGTTGGCGCTGTCTATCGCGCTCGTTGTGCTTGGGTCTGTGTCCGGCTCGTTTACGATCACCTTGCTGCTTATGGGCGCCATTGGCTTCTTCATTCATGGTTCGATGATCGGGCTTTATGCCACCGCTCCAGCGCTCTATCCGGCTGAGATGCGGGCGACCGGAATGGGCTGGGCGATTGGGCTAAGCCGCTTTGGCGCCGTCCTCGGACCCGCCTCCGCGGGCTTCTTTCTCGACGCAGGCTGGACCCCGCAAGACCTGTTCAAAGCCTATGCGGGCATCGCTCTGGCGGCGGCCGCAGTGGTCTGGTTTCTATGGCGCGAGGAGGTCCGACGGGCGGCTGACTAATCCGCGTCCGCCATCAAATAGGACGCTTCGAGATATTTCAGTTTCAACAGCAGATCATCGGCACTTCTTGAGCCGATGGACGCGCGAATCTCGGCATCAAATGTCGCCGCCAAAGCCACGAGATCCTCAAACGCCTTGCGCCCGTCATCGGTCAGTTCGAGATTGTGACGGCGGCGGTCGTCCGACTTATAAACGCGGCGCAACCACTCACGTTCTTCGAGTTTCTGCACCGCGCGCGAGATCTTCGTCTTCTCCAGATTCGAGCGTCTGGAAATCTCAACTGCGCTGATCGGACCATATTGGCCGATATTAAACAGCACCCGCCACTCGCTCCGCCCCAGCCCATACCGCTCTTTATAATAGCTATAAAAAGCCTGGCTGGTTTGCTCGGCCGCTTGATACAGCCGGTACGGTAAAAAGTTTTCTAAATCGAAGGTCAATGGTGAATCCCGTCTTGATTGTTGCGAAGGCAACAGTTACATACGCAACAAATAAAATCTATCCCCAATCTGGATTGTCCACAGTTCCCGAATCGTCAGGACGTGTGAACACTCCCAATAAAGGAATTTATCTCATGGCCAAACCTTTTGCTTCCTCGGCCGATACGGAAGAGAAAACCGAGACACTCGAAGTGCTCGCCGATGGTGTCTATGCACTCACAGCCGAAGGCGACCCGAATGTCGGCGCGATTGAGGGTGAAGACTTTCTCGTCTGCATCGAAGCGCGCGCAACCCCTGCCGCAGCCCGTAAATGGCTCAAGCAATTGCGCGAGCACACCGACAAGCCGATCAAATATCTCGTTCTGACCCATTATCATGCCGTGCGCGTGCTGGGCGCCAGCGAGTTTGGCGCTGAAAGCATCATCACCTCGGATGTCACACGCCAGCTGATCGAGGAACGCGGGACACAGGACTGGGACAGCGAGTTCGGCCGTATGCCGCGCCTCTTCCTCGAGCCGGACGAAATCCCCGGGCTCACCCGTCCTGACATCACTTTCGACAAGCATGCCCGCATTGAGCTGGGCGGCGACCGCGGTCATCTCGAGCTTGATTTCTGCGGACGCGGGCACACCGCTGGCGACATTGCCGTCTGGCATCCGCAAACCAAGACCCTGTTCGCAGGCGATCTGGTCGAAGCCGAAGCTGCGCTCTATACCGGCGACGCCTTCCACATGGACTGGTCCTCCGGCACGCTCGACAATGTGAA
>CALLCD010000101.1 GCA_938049795.1 uncultured Hyphomonadaceae bacterium
TAAATCAGACGCGCTTAACTGTCTTTTAGCTCTGCCAAGGCAAACTCGAGCTCAAGGCCCTTTTTGTTGTGTGTATAGTTTCAGGCGGATAAAATGACGATAGATCTCAGACCCCGAATAGTAGTTTTTGGTGTTGGCGGCGCAGGTGGTAATGCGGTTGACAATATGATTGAGCGCCAATTGCAAGGCGTCGAATTTGTCGTTGCGAATACGGACAGTCAGGCGCTTGAGCGCTCCAAAGCGGCCACGCGGATACAGCTTGGCCCGGAAACCACCCAAGGTCTTGGTGCAGGCGCGCGGCCCGAGCTTGGTGCCGAAGCGGCCGAAGAATCCAAAACCCAGATTGAAGCGGCCCTTGAAGGCGCCCATATGGTGTTTATCGCCGCGGGTATGGGCGGGGGCACCGGCACCGGCGCAGCGCCCGTAATTGCGCGCATGGCCCGCGATATGGGCATTCTCACCGTTGGCGTTGTGACCAAACCGTTTGGCTTTGAGCATCATCACCGCATGAAACTCGCCGAAGTCGGGGTCGAGGACATCCGGCAATACGTCGATACGCTGATCGTCGTGCCGAACCAGAACCTGTTCCGCATTGCCAATGAGCGCACCCCGTTCTCCGAAGCCTTCCAGATGGTTGACGATGTGCTCTATTCCGGCGTGCGCGGCATCACCGATCTGATGGTCATGCCCGGTCTGATCAATCTTGATTTTGCCGATGTCAAAGCCGTTATGGCCGGTATGGGCACGGCCATGATGGGCATTGGCGAGGCCGAAGGCGAGGGCCGTGCTTTGCAGGCTGCGCGGGCGGCGGTGGACAATCCGTTGCTTGACGATGTGTCGATCAAAGGCGCGCAAGCCGTGCTGATCAACATCACTGGCGGCAATGACATCACCCTGTTTGAACTTGATGAAGCGGCGAATGAAGTGCGTAGCCAAGTGGCCACCGACGCCAATGTCATTCTCGGCTCGGCTTTTGACGACACGCTGAACGGCAAATTGCGGATCTCGGTGGTTGCCGCCGGTCTGCAAGTGGGCGATCAGCCTGCCGCGCGGCCAAAGCCGGCAGTCCCGAGCCAGCCAGATCCAGCCGCCGCAAGCGATTTCGTTGCGCCAGTCGTGGTCAACCGTTACGCACAGGCCGAGGAGACGCCTGAACCTGCTCCCATGGCCGAAAATGCGCCAGAAACAGAGGTTGATGCACGCCCCGATTTTGGCGGCCGCGAACTACCGGCAGCGCACATTGATGGCGAACAGGGCGAAGATCATGTCAGCGCAGACGCGGTGTTCGGTGCGGGCATGACCCCTGCACAAGATTGTCCCGTCGAGGCCCCCGCCGCGCAACCCGCGCCTGAAGCGGCTCCGGAAACCCCGCAGGCCAAGCCTGAAGAGCATCAAGCGGGTTTTGCTGGCCTGTTTGGATGGCGCCGGAACCATCATGCCGATGCCAAATCGAATGATGATGAAGCGCCGGTCGAAACGGCGGAGGCTCCTGCAGCACAAACGCCCGAACCTGCCCCTTTCGATGATGCTGATCTGGAAATTCCGGCCTTTCTGCGCCGGTCTGCCAATCACTGATTTTACGGCATTTGCGCGCAACTCTACCCCCGTCTGAAGGGTTAAAGTTGCGCGTCAGCCCGTGCAATATAGCGAAATATTCCGTGTGTTGAGGCATCGGGTTGGACTGGATAAGGTTCTAGAGTGCCCTCAGGTTTACGGTGGGTCATAGTCGGGTAGGGTTCACTGGAAAGTATACTATGATCGAGCAACGCACTTTGTCGCGGAAAATCAGTCTATCTGGCATTGGCCTGCATTCAGGCATGGCTGCCCAAATGACACTCCATCCGGCCAATCCCGATCATGGTATCCGGTTTCGCCGCACCGATCTGGGCGGACCTGTTTCAGATATTTTCGCTTCTGTGGATGCCGTCAGTTCGCTTGAGCGCGCCACCACATTGTCAAATGATGCCGGACATTCGGTGGCGACGGTCGAACACCTTATCGCCGCGTGCCGTGGTCTGGGGGTGGACAATGTCCTTGTCGAGATTGACGGTCCCGAAGTGCCGATTATGGACGGTTCATCGCTCGAGTTCTGCAATCTGCTGAAGGATTGCGGTATTGTGGGCCAGTCAAAGGCGCGCAATGTCATCCGTATCCTCAAACCCGTCGAGGTCAGACTGGGCGACAGCATGGCGTCCTTGAAGCCGACGGGAGGACAAATGCTCAGCCTGTCAGCACAAATAGAGTTTGCAGAATCGGCAATTGGAACCCAGAGAAAATCGCTGGTTCTCAAGCCCGGTTCATTCTGCAAGGAATTGTCTTTTGCGCGGACTTTTGCCTGTGCCAGTGAATTGGAAAGTCTGCGGGCACGCGGGCTGGCGCTCGGTGGGTCGCTCGACAATGCGATTCTTGTCGATGGTGACCGTATCATCAATCCGGAAGGCTTGCGTCGCAAAGACGAGTTTGTTCGGCACAAATTGCTCGATGCGGTGGGCGATCTGACACTCGCGGGCGGCGTGATTGCCGGGCATTATGAGGCTGTGCAACCCGGTCACAGGCTGAATGTGGATCTCGTGTCTGCGCTGATGGCCCGGCCGGGCGCATGGTGCTGGGAGCGTGCGAGCAGCCGGTTGGATCGGTTTCTGCCCAGGCGGGCATCGTCGGCGTCCGGTGTTTCTTTGCCGATCTAGGTCTGCAAGGGCGCGGCCATGACCATTAAATTGTCACCACTGTATCAGTTGCCAGCTTGAATTATGACGCCGATATAGGCCATAATCGAGTTGATCAGGAGATAGAAGCGATGAGCACACGAAAACTGGCCCTTATGATTGGCGTGGCGAGCGCAAGTCTGGCGCTGACGGCCTGTCAGTCCAATTCGCGCAAGGCTCAGCGGGCCTATGTCGAACGTCCCGTCGAAGTGCTGTATAATTCGGCCGCTTCAGAGCTCGACAGGCGTGACTATGCCGAGGCGATTGAGCTGTTTAACGAGGTCGAGCGCCAGCATCCCTATTCGGAATGGGCGCGGCGGGCGACGTTGATGAGCGCCTTTGCCGCCTATCAGTCGCGCCGGTATGAGGATGCTATCGGAACGGCGCAGCGCTTTATCGCGCTCAATCCGGGCAGTGAAAGCGCGGCTTATGCTTATCATCTCGTCGCGACCAGCTATTTCGAGCAGATTGTCGATGTCGGCCGTGACCAGCGCACCACCGAACAGGCGGCTGCCGCTCTTAACGAACTTATGCAGCGCTTCCCGACCTCCGAATATGCCAAGGATGCGCAGCTGAAAATGGACATGGTCGCAGACCAGCTTGCCGGCAAAGAGATGGAGATCGGCCGCTGGTATATGCGCCGCAACGAGCATTTGCCCGCGATCAATCGCTACCGGACTGTGGTGATGGATTATGACACCACAACCCATGCGCCCGAAGCGCTCTACCGGCTGGTCGAGGCCTATCTCTCCATCGGTCTGAAAGGCGAGGCGCTCGCGTCTGCGGCCGTGCTTGGCTACAATCATCCTGAATCCGAATGGTATAAGGATGCCTACCGGCTGATGGCGGATGAAGGGCTTGATCCTGACGCGGTTCCAGAAGAGCGTCGGCGCGGCTTCCTCTCCCGCCTGTTCTAAGGGCGCACGAGAGGAAATATCGTTCCCTACTTGTTCTATCTTTGTTCTTTTGCTATAGAACATGGATGATTACAGCTCTTTCGATTAGCAATTTCGTTCTGATTGACCGTCTCGACGTCAATACGTGCGCAGGCTTTACCGCGCTGACCGGCGAGACGGGCGCAGGGAAATCCATCATTCTTGACGCGCTGGGCATTGCGCTTGGTATGCGTCCGGAAAAGCGGTTTGTGCGGGCGGGCGCGAAAATGGCGTCGGTCACGCTCGAGTTCGACTTGCCGCCCGATCACCCCGTCTGGGCGTGGCTTGGCGAGGCAGGGCTTGATGCGTTTCCGGATGAGCTTTTGATCTTGCGCCGGACCATACCGGCCAATGGCAAAGCGGCGGGCTTTATCAATGACCAGAAAGTCAGCTCCTCCATGCTGGCCGAGACGGGGCAGTTTCTCGTCGAGATTCATGGCCAGCATGCCGCCTCCAATTTGCTCAAACCTTCCTATCATCGCGACAGTGTGGACGCGTTTGCAGGCACGGGCGCTTTGCTTGCCGCCTATGGGCAGGCTTGGGACGAATTGCAGGCGGCCAAAGCGGCGCATGCGGCGCTGATTGCCGAGCAGAGCATGGCAAGCGATGCGCGCGAGGGTTTGGTTGAAGCCAGCGAAGAGCTGAAAAAGCTCGACCCGCAAATCGGCGAGACCGACCGGCTCAGCGCAGAACGCGCCGCCCGGATGCAGGCGGGCCGGATTGCTGGCACTGTGGCGGACGCGACCAAAGCGCTTGATCGGGCAGAGCTTGATACCGTGCTCGCCAGCATCGGGGCAGGCCTTGCCAAGCTGACCAGTTTGCCAGGCTTCGGGCCGGATGCTGCCGGAGATCTGCCCAAAGCGCTCACCCATGCGGCCGAAGCCTTCGAGCGCGCCAATATCGAAGTGATTGAAGCGGGGGCCGCTTTGCAGGCTTTGGCATGGCTTGCGGAAAATGATGATGATGCGCTTGAGATGACCGAAGCGAGATTGTTCGCTCTGAAGGCGGCGGCGCGCAAATATGGCGTGGACCCGGATGAATTGGCCGAAAAACGCGATGCGATTCTGGTCGAACTGGCGCTCGTCGAAGCGGGGGAGGCTGGTCTGACCACAGCCCGTCAGCGTGAGGTGGCCGCCACCGCCCAGTGGCGCGGGGCCGCGGACGCGCTTCACCGTGCCCGCAAAACGGCGGCCAAACGGCTGGAAAAACAAGTCGCCAAGGAACTCGCCCCGCTCAAGCTTGGTCAGGTCAGCTTCCACATCGCCATCGACGCGCTCGAAGAGGACTTGGCGGACCGTAAGGGGGCAGACAGTGTGGCCTTTCTGGTCGAGACCAATCCGGGCAGCGGGCTTGCGCCTTTGCAGAAAATTGCGTCCGGCGGCGAATTGGCGCGCTTGTCCCTTGCGCTCAATTGCGCCTGCGCCTCGGGCGGCTCGCAAGTGCCGACGTTGATTTTCGATGAGGCTGATCAGGGCGTGGGCGGCGCTGTGGCCGCAGCGATTGGTGAACGCTTCATCCGGCTCGGCGCAGACCGGCAAGTGTTCGCTGTCACCCACAGCCCGCAAGTGGCCGCGGCCGCTGGCAGTCAATGGCGGATCGAGAAAGCGCCGGTGCGAAAAAAGACCAGAGCCGTTGGACTTACGCGCGCGTGTGTCCTAGATGCTCATGCAAGACTTGAAGAAATTGCACGCATGCTGTCAGG
>CALLCD010000102.1 GCA_938049795.1 uncultured Hyphomonadaceae bacterium
ACATAGTAGGTGTCCCAACGCGGATTGCCGCCCTCTTCGGGATTGTAGCGGTAGATCTTGAACGCTTTGATCTTCGCGCCAGCCTCATTTGCGGGCTTGGGCCAGGTTTTTCCGGTTTTTGGCTTGGAGCCTTTGGGAAGGGTGAGTTGTACCATGTGATCGGTCCTGTCGGCGGATATTTGGGTTCTTTATAACGCCATTGTCCACAAAGGCCAGTGATGACGGAGGGGAGGGCGACGTGTCGCACGCGAATGTGAATACAGGGTTCACGCGAACTCAAAACCAACTCATACTGATTGACTTGGAGGCGGGTTAGAGGGAGCGCAGAATGGGTGACTATATGAAGTTCCTGTTCGATCCGAACGGGCGGGTGAGCCGGAAGGATATATGGCTGAAATATCTTTTGGTGGTTATCGCCGCGAATCTTGTTGCCGGTACGTTGGATTTGGTCGCTGGGCTTTTGGGGGCAGCGCCGTTTGGAGCGGCCGTATCGCTGTTCTTTTTTTGGCCGGGCATCGCGGTGAGTGTGAAACGCTTTCACGATAGAGATATGACGGGCTGGTGGGTGCTTATTCTGGCCGTTATTGCCATTGTGGGTGCTGTGCTGTTCATTTTGCCGCTTTTTAGTATCCTGTCTTCACAAGGCATGTCGGGTGGAGGGCTCGCCGGTTCCTCAGTCTTCATGGTGCTTGGCGGGCTGATCCTGATTGGGGTTGTTCTGTTCTCCTTTGTTGTGAATTACTGCTTGCCCGGGCAGGTGGGGGCCAACAAATATGGGCCGGACCCTCTGGACCCGCTTGATGGCACGATTGATGCTTTCAATTAGGTGTGGCCCTGAGAGAGGTTACCAAACGAGGATTATCTATGACTGGCTATTTGAAGTTCCTGTTCAATCCGAACGGGCGGATCAGCCGGAAGGATATCTGGTTGGTGTATCTGTTTCCGTTGATTTCCGTGCTGTTCATTGCGGTCATGCTCAATAGGGAATTTCCTATTATCGAGCCTGTCTTGCTGTTCTTTGCGTGGCCGTCAATTGCTGTGTCGGCGAAGCGGTTTCATGATCGGGGCATGTCCGGCTGGTGGGCGCTTTTGATTGCGGTTTCGCTTGCTGCCGTATTTGCACTCCTCCTCGGGGTCATGTTGTATGGCCATGACGTACCTACCAATTTGATCGTCACCGTCTACTATATCATGATCTATGGCCCGATGATATTTACCTTCATCGTCAATTATTGCTTGCCCGGGCAGGTGGGGCCGAACAAATATGGGCCGGACCCGCTTGATCGGACTGGCAATCCTGCTGATGCGTTTGATTAGAGTGCGACGGCTCTAATAAACCCGTTTTTTCGGTTTGATGTAGCCGATATCGTTGGACATGGTGAAGTCGTGGACGGGGCGGTAGTCGATGTTGACTTTGCCGTCGCCATGCCAAGCTAACGTGTGCTTCATCCATTTGCTGTCGTCGCGTTCTGCAAAGTCTTCGCGGGCATGAGCGCCGCGGCTTTCTTCGCGATTGGCGGCCGAGCTGACGGTGACGGAGGCCTGGGCGATGAGATTGTCAAATTCGAGCGCTTCGACCAAATCTGTGTTCCAGATCATGGAGCGGTCCTGCACATCGAGCCCGGGGAGTTTGTCGAACACGGCGTCGATTTTCTCGACCCCTTCGCGCAAGACATCGCCGGTGCGATAGACGGCGCAGTTTTCCTGCATGGTCTTTTGCATTTCGAGCCGGAGCGACGCCACTGAATGTTCGCCGGAGGCATTGCGCATCTGGTCAAAGCGGGTGATGTGCCCGTCGGTTGCGTCTTTGGCAAGTTCTGGCTGGCTTGCGCCTGCGTCGAGAGTTGCTCCGCAGCGCAGACCAGCGGCGCGGCCAAAGACCACCAGGTCGATCAGCGAGTTCGAGCCGAGCCGGTTTGCGCCGTGAACCGAGACGCAGGCCGCTTCGCCAACTGCCATCAGGCCCTGAACCACACTGTCAGGATCGCCGTCTTTCTTGGTCAGCACTTCGCCGTGGAAATTGGTCGGGATGCCGCCCATATTATAGTGCACGGTCGGCAGAACAGGGATCGGTTCTTTGGTGACATCGACACCGGAGAAGACGCGCGAGGTTTCCGAAATGCCGGGCAGGCGTTCGGCCAGAACGTCCGCGCCGAGATGTTCGAGGTGGAGGAAAATGTGGTCATTGTCTGCGCCGACGCCGCGGCCTTCGCGGATTTCCATAGTCATGGCGCGGGAGACAAGGTCGCGCGGGGCGAGGTCTTTCACGCTCGGGGCGTAGCGCTCCATGAAGCGTTCGCCAGTGGAATTGGTCAGATAGCCGCCTTCGCCGCGCGCGCCTTCGGTGATCAGGCACCCTGCGCCGTAAATGCCGGTGGGGTGGAACTGGATGAACTCCATATCCTGAAGCGGCAGGCCGGCGCGCAGGACCATGGCATTGCCGTCGCCGGTGCAAGTGTGGGCCGAGGTGCAGGAGAAGAAAGCGCGGCCATATCCGCCGGTGGCGAGCACGGTTTTCTGCGCGCGGAAACGGTGGAGGGTGCCGTCATCAAGCTTCCAGGCTGTGACGCCGCGACAGACGCCATCCTCGTCCATGATCAGGTCGAGCGCGAAATACTCGATAAAGAACTCGGTCTCGTTTTTGACGCACTGGCCGTAAAGCGTGTGCAGCATGGCGTGGCCGGTCCGGTCGGCGGCGGCGCAGGTGCGCTGGACGGGCGGGCCTTCGCCCATTTCGGTTGTGTGGCCCCCAAACGGGCGCTGATAGATGTTGCCGTCTTCATTGCGCGAGAAGGGCATGCCCCAATGTTCGAGCTCATAAACGGCGGCGGGGGCTTCGCGGCAGAGATATTCGATCGAGTCCTGATCGCCGAGCCAGTCAGAGCCTTTGACCGTGTCATACATATGCCAGCGCCAGTCATCGGGCCCCATATTGCCAAGCGAGGCAGCAATTCCGCCCTGGGCGGCGACGGTGTGTGAGCGGGTCGGGAAGACTTTCGTGATGCAGGCGGTTTTCAGCCCCGCTTGGGCCGAGCCGAGCGCGGCACGAAGACCGGAGCCGCCTGCGCCGACAACAACAACATCATAAGTGTGGTCAATAAATTCATAGTCGCTCATGGGAGAAATCCTTTGGGCAAGCCTAGCTCGCTGAAATCCAGATGTTCAGCACGGACAGCGCTGTGGCGGCAAAAACGCCGATGGCGAAAAACGTGTTCAGCACCAGAAGCGCCTGCCGTGTGCTTGTCTTTGCTATATAGTCTTCAATCACCACCTGCATGCCGAGGCGCATATGGTAAAAAGCCGCACCCAGCGTGAGAATGACCACAATAGCATTGAGCGGGTGGGCGAGCCAGTCATGCGCGCTGGCAAAACCGCCCTTCATGGCGAGAAGGCCGGAGATGACAAACCACGGCACCAGCACAAGCAATGCGAGCGCGGAGACGCGTTGGCGGATATAATGGCCGGTGCCTGCTCGGGAGGCGCCAAGGCCGCGAACATTGGCGGCGGGGGTGCGGATCTGATGGCTCATTCGTTGCGCCTCCTATGCGTAGTAGGCCAACGCCCAGATGCCGAGCGTGGCAAGTGTGGCGAAGAGGAAATTGAAAATGCTGACCATGCTGGCAACCCCAGGGGAGAAGCCTGTGCCCGGTCCGTCCCAGATCAGGTGGCGGATGCCATTGGCGAAATGGTAGGAGAGCGCGCCGGTAAAGCCGAGAAGGACAATCCGGCCCGGGATCGACAAGACAAGTCCGAGCACGGTCTCATAGGCGTCCGGTCCCATCGCGATGGAGATGATCAGCGCGGCGATTAGGGCGCTGCCGATATAGAGCGCGACGCCGGACACGCGGTGGGCAATCGAGGCGGCCATGGTCGCATGCCAGCGCCAGATCGAAACATGGGGGGACAGCGGCCTTTGGCCAGTATCGGGTGTAGACGCCATTATAAAACCTCTTGCATCGCGCGGCAGATCATGGCTCGTTCTTAAACGGCAAAGGTCAACTGTCAATAAATGCATTTGGAGCGCATATGGTTTCGCGTGGGACAATTTTACTATTGGTCTGGCTCGGGGCAGGGATGCTCTGTGGCGGGGCTGTCCATGCGCAGGCCCAGAGCGTGCAAACCGGACATGCCGACATTGCGGCGGAAAATTCCGCAATCTCGGCTGAAATCGAGCAATTACTGGCCGATTATGATGCGTTCCGGCTGAAAATTGACCCATCGGAAGCGGCGCGCGCCAAGGGGCAATTGCCGACCGGCTGGCCTGATGTCACGCCTGCGCACCGGCAAGACGTGTTGGCCGAGGCCCGCGCGCTTCTGACGCGGACGCAGGCGCTTGGGGTCCATCACACTTTGGACACGAACATTTTAGAAGTGATCCTGATCTCGCAGGTCAAACATCTCGAGCAGGACACGCTGCGCATCCCGTTCACCGGAGATTCCGGATTTCACGGTGAACCGGCTTTTGTGATCGGGCGCACCCGTCTGCGCAATGTCGAGGATGCGGACGCGGTGATTGCGCGGATCGACGCGATACCGGCCTATTTTGATGACAATATCGCCAATATGCGGCGCGGGATTGCCACGGGCTTTGTCGCGCATACAGATCCGCTCGACACGGTGATTGCCCAATTGGCGGATATGCAATCGGGCGATGTTGCGTCGAGCCCGCTCTATGCCCCGTTCCGCGCTTTGCCAGCGGGCATTGATGCGAGCACCGCCATTCGCCTGCGCAGTGAGGCCAGCGCTGCGATTGCGCGCGGTCAGGCGGCTTATAGCGCGCTCTATCGTTTCTTTACGGAGGAGTATCGCAGCAAGGCCCGCCCGACCCCGGGCATCTTCAGCACACCGAAGGGCCGCGAGATTTACCGCGCGGCCGTCGCCCAGCACACAACGCGCCCCGATCTGACGCCCGAACGCGTTCACGAGATTGGCCTGTCGGAGGTCGCCCGTATCCGCACCGAGATGGAAGAGGTGATTGCGCAAACGGGGTTTGATGGCAGTTTTGCCGAGTTTCTCGCCTTCCTACGCACTGATCCGCAATTCTATGTGACAACGCCTGAGGCGCTTTTGGCCGAGGCGGCGGTGCTTTCGAAGCGGCTGGACGCCACCTTGCCGCGCTTTTTTGGAAAATTGCCCCGCCTGCCTTACGGCGTCTCGCCGGTGCCTGCGGACATTGCGCCCGGTTACACCACGGCGCGCTATGCCAGCGGGGACGCGGAAACCGGACGGGCAGGGACGTATCTCATCAACACATATCGGCTCGACCAGCGCCCGCTTTACGAACTGCCCGCGCTGACCGCCCACGAGGCCGTGCCCGGGCATCATTTGCAAATCGCGCTCGCGCAGGAGCTTGAAGACGTACCGGAGTTCCGGCGGAATTATTATGCGACTGCGTTTGGTGAGGGCTGGGGGCTTTATGCCGAGCGGCTGGCGGGAGAGGCGGGGCTGTATGATACGCCCTATAAACGGTTTGGGGCATTGTCCTATGAGATGTGGCGCGCCTGCCGGCTTGTCGCGGACACAGGCTTGCACTGGTATGGCTGGAGCCGCGAAAAGGCCGAGAGCTGTTTTCGCGAAAATTCTGCGCTGGCGGAGCTGAACATCCAGACCGAGGTGACCCGCTATATTGGCTGGCCCGGGCAAGCGCTCGGCTACAAGATTGGCGAGATCACCATCCGGTCCTTGCGCGCCGAAGCCGAAGACGCGCTCGGGGCGGCGTTCGACATACGCGATTTCCATGACCTCGTGCTCGAAGAGGGGGCCTTGCCGCTCAGCCTGCTCGAAGCGCGCGTATATGACTGGATCGAAGGCGAGGTTGAAGCGCTCGAGGCCGAAGCCCGCACGGCGCCTTAATCTGAGATCTGCTGGAGCGCTTGATGAAACTCACCATAATCGAAAGTGGATTGCCGCCCGAGGACATCCGCGCGGACTGGCCGCGTTATCCGGCGATGTTTGAAGCCCTGATCGGCCAAGTTGATGACGGGTTTACCTATGAGACCTGCTCGATTGTGACGGGCGACGCGTTTCCGGACCCTGCAACGCTTGACGGAGTGATCCATACCGGCTCGGCCTATGGGGTCTATGATGATGTGGACTGGATGGCTGACCTTATGGGCTTTATCCGCGATGCGGCGGCGGCGAATGTGCCGCAATTTGGCATCTGTTTCGGGCATCAGGCGATGGCAGAAGCGCTAGGCGGCAAGGTCGTCAAGTCAGACAAGGGCTGGGGTGTCGGGCGGCATGAATATGACACGCCCCACAGGCCGGACTGGATGGGCACGGGGCCGGAGCGATTTGCGCTGGCGGTGAGCCATCAGGATCAGGTTGTTGCCGTGCCTGAAGGGACGCACGTCACCGCGCGCTCGGACTTCTGCGAATATGCCGGGCTTGCCTATGCGGGCAGTCCGTCGGCGAGCTTTCAGGGTCATCCCGAGTTTGATGCCGGGTTTTGCTCGGCGCTGCATGAGCTTCGGCGTGAGCGGATCGGCAGTGATCTCGTAGATGACGCGCTGGCCAGTTTCGCCGCCCCGCTCGACAGCGTGTCCGTGGCCCGCTGGATGGCCGATTTTTTCAGAGCGCATGGGGCGGGCTAGCGTAAACAATTCGCGCCTGTGGGGAAACTTATCGCGGCTTTACACCTTGCGTCGGCTTCGGTACGCAGTTTGCACATCCACGCAATATTGCTCTTTAAGGGGACACCTCGATCATGATGCCTAAGCCGCGCACCGATATTCTCGAAAACACGCTCGAATTTGAAACTCTGCCACTCGTCAAGCCGACGGGGTTTCGCGAATATGATGCGCGCTGGTGGTTTAATGGCATTGGTCATGACAAACCGGCCGAGCTCAACCTTGAAGGCGTCAAGGCGCTGGGCCTTGGCATGGCGACGCTGTTTCATGAGCTGGGCGTTGAGCCGAAAGTGGTCACGGGCCATGATTTCCGCTCGATCTCTGCGGGCATCAAGAATGCGCTGATCCTTGGGCTTGTGCAGGGCGGGTGCGAAGTGCTCGATGTCGGTCTGGCGCTCAGCCCGATGGTGTATTGGAGCCAGTTCGAGCTTGATGCGCCGTGCTGCGCGATGGTCACTGCGTCGCATAATGAAAATGGCTGGACGGGTGTGAAGATGGGCGCGGATAAGCCGCTGACCTTTGGCCCCGTGGAGATGGGCCGGTTGAAAGAAATTGTCCTCTCCGGTGCGTTCGAGCCAAGGGCAGGGGGCGGGCATTTCCGTGTGGATGGTATGCTCGACAAATATGTTGAAGAGGCGTCCAAAGGTGTGCGCATCAAGCGCAAGCTCAAAGTTGTTTGTGCGTGTGGGAACGGTACGGCGGGCGCGTTTGCGCCGCAGGCTTTGCGTGCGATGGGTGCCGAGGTGATTGAGATGGATTGCAATCTCGACAATACGTTCCCGAAATATAATCCGAACCCGGAAGACACTGAAATGCTGCATGCGATGGCGGCGGCCGTTAAAGAACATGGCGCAGATGTCGCGCTTGGCTTTGATGGCGATGGCGACCGCTGCGGGGTGGTGGACAATACGGGCGAGGAGATTTTTGCCGATAAGATCGGTCTGATGCTTGCGCGTGACCTGTCGAAGAATTTTGAGAACGCGACTTTTGTGGTTGATGTGAAATCCACCGGCCTCTACAAAACCGATCCTGTGCTGAAGGAAAATGGCGCGAGCGTGGATTACTACAAGACCGGCCATTCCTATATCAAACGCCGGACAAACGAGCTTGGCGCGCTGGCGGGCTTTGAGAAATCCGGCCACTTCTTTTTCCAGCCGCCCATCGGGCTTGGCTATGATGATGGCATCGTTGCCGGCGGCGCGATCCTCGCCATGCTCGACCGCAACCCGGACAAGACAATGGCCGACCTCAAGGGCGAACTGGGCGTCGCGTTTACCTCGCTGACCATGTCCCCCCATTGCGATGACGAGATCAAATATTCGGTCATCGACAAAATGGTCGCCGAATATGAAGCGCTGGCGGGTACGGAAATTCTGGGCCGCAAAGTCGTTGATGTGAACACGGTCAATGGCGCGCGGGTTACGCTGGACGATGGCTCTTGGGTGCTCGTGCGCGCGTCTTCGAACAAGCCGGA
>CALLCD010000103.1 GCA_938049795.1 uncultured Hyphomonadaceae bacterium
GGGATTGCCCGTTATCGCGTTGTGGCGGCCGAAGACGGCGTGATCTCCAATATTGGCCGCTATACGGTGACGCTGCGGTCTGGCCCTCGGATCTATCGCTATCTGCATATGAATATGCGGGCGCTGCAGGTTTCGCTGGGCGACACGATTTCGGCGGGGCAGCATATTGGCTATGTCTCGAAAGATTTTGGCGGGACGCCGACGACGTTCCATCTGCATTTCGAGATCAAGGTCAACACGCCCGAAGGCGGCTGGGAATTTGTGCCGCCTTATACGTCGCTGGTGGAATCCTATGCGCGGCGCGAGCAAGGCCCAGGCGAGGAAATCCCGCGCAATGTGGGGGTGGCCTCTGCCGGACCGCCGATCCCTGAAGGCTTTATCATTACTGAATAAGCGGTTGCGGCTTTGCACTGCGCGCATGAAAGACTGAACCCTTATGGGACAGATAGATGTCAGCTATTTCGAGGCGCGCGGGTTTGATGCGACCGGCCCCGCTCTGATCGTTCCCAAGCGGCATGGCGATGCGCGGGGGTATTTCTGCGAGACGTGGAATGCGGCCGATTGGCGGGCTGCGGGATTGGCGGAGCTGGACTGGACGCAGGACAATGAAGCGCGCTCTGGTAAAGCTGGCACGGTGCGCGGGCTGCATTTTCAAGCGCCCCCATTTGCGCAGGCGAAACTGGTTCGGGCGGCGCTTGGCGAGATCTATGATGTGGCTGTGGACATTCGCAAAGGCTCGCCGAGTTTTGGTAAATATGTCGGAGTGACGCTGAGCGCGGCGCGGGGGGAGCAGCTTTTTGTGCCGGCGGGGTTTGCGCATGGGTATCAGACGCTCTCGGATGATGTTCTGGTTAGCTATAAATGTGACGGGACGTATCATCCGGATGCGGAAGGATCTGTCTTGTGGTCTGATGCAGATATTGGGATAGGTTGGCCGCTTAGCGAAGTGCACCTGTCGGAGAAGGATCGGGTGGCGCAGCTTTTGTCGGCGCAGATAAGCCCGTTTGAGTACAGGATATGACGTATAAGGGTATTCTTGTTGCAGGCGGGAGAGGTAAGCTCGGCTCGGCGCTTGGGCGGCTTGGGGCGAATGCTCTGGGGCGGGAGGCGCTCGATGTGCTCTCCATGCAGAGTATTTCCTCTGCCCTCGACAAGCATGCGCCGAAGCTTGTGATCAACTGCACCGCCTATACCGATGTTGACCGGGCCGAGAGCGATGCCGAGGCCGTATTTGCCCTCAATGTCGGTGGCGCGCAGCGTTTGGCAGAACTGTGTGCCGAGCGGCACATTCCGCTGATCCATATTTCGACCGATTGCGTGTTTGGTGATGGGTCGCCTGATATGCCGGTTACAGAGGATGCGCCGATGGCACCGCTCTCCGTTTACGGACAATCGAAACGTGATAGCGAGGTCGCGGCTCTGGAGGCTGGCGGACGGGTGTGTATTGGGCGCGTTTCCTGGCTGTTTGATCATGGTCCGCAGAGTTTTATCGGCAAGATGCTCGCCATTGCGCAGGGGCGCGAGACGATGCAAATTGTTGATGATGCTTATGGTCGACCGACCGAGGTGGGCGCGCTGGCGGAGAGGCTTCTCAAGCTTGCGGAGTTGATGGCCGGAGGTCGGGACGTGCCGTCCATTTTGCATTTTGGGCCGCCCGAGCCGGTCAACAGGTTTGAGTGGGCTGAGGCGGTCTTTGCGGCAAGTGCTGCGCGCGGCGGACCTGCGCCGGTTCTGTCGCCTTGCTCATCGGACACCTTCAACGAGGTTGCACGGAGGCCACGCGGACTTGTGCTTGATACGCAGCTTGCTGACGATTTGCTTGGCCCCTTCCCTGACTGGCGGCCGTCAAGTGACGCGGCGGTGGCGCAGCTTGTGCGGAGCATGGCAGGGCCGACATGAGCGCGCCATCACGGCCGTGGGCCAGCATCATTATTGTGAACTATAATGGCGGCAAATACCTCCAGCCTGCGCTTGATGCGGTTGCGGGGCAGACGGACCAAGATTTTGAGCTTATTCTTGTTGATAATGCGTCCACGGATGGATCGGCGGATGGGTTGCTGACCGACCATATTCAGAACTTCAAGTTCATGCCGCTCGATGAGAATACCGGATTTGCGCGGGGCAATAATCTTGCCGCTGCCGAAGCGCGGGGCGACTGGGTGATCCTGCTTAATCCGGATACGGAGGCTGGCGCAGATTGGCTGGCCGAGTTCCGCGCCGCGACACAGGATCATCCTGAAGCGGCGATGTTTGCGGGCGCGACGATTGATATGACCGAGCACGATAAGATGGACGGGGCTGGCGACTGTTATCTGGTGGCCGGACTGCCGTGGCGCGGCGGGTATCAGAGATCTGTTTCGGAACTACCAAAGGCGGGCACTTGTTTTAGTCCTTGCGGGGCGTCGGCGATGTTTCGGCGCGATGTGTTTCTGGAGACGGGCGGGTTTGACGAGCGGTATTTTTGTTATTGCGAGGATGTTGATCTGGGGTTCAGGCTTCGGCTCGAGGGGCAAATTTGCGTGTTTTGGCCGAAAGCTATGGCATATCATTTTGGCAGTGCGTCAAGCGGGGTGGCGAGCCCGTTTGCCGTGCGGCATGGGACGCGCAACCGGCTTTGGACTTTTGTCAAAAACATGCCGCCGCTGGCGCTGATGGCGCTCTTGCCTTTGCATCTCTTGTTGACTTTTGTTCTGGTGTTGCGGTCGATCCCGCAGGGGCGGGCCGGGCCGACGCTTGGCGGTTTGGCGGACGGAGTGGCTGGTCTTGGGGCGATCTGGCGGTCGCGCAAAGCCATTCATGCGCGCAGGCGTCTGTCCTCGTTCCAGATCCTCAAGGCGATGACGTGGAACCCGCTGACGGCTTTTACGCGGCGGGTTGATGTCCGGCCATTTGATCCGCCATCTGAGAAAAATCGAGACCCATCCTAGCCAAGCGCTGTGGTGTAGATCCGCTCATAGTCGGCTTGGGTCAGCTCTTTCGCATTGCCTCTATGGGCGAGGTCGGCGAGCGCATATTCGACAATGCCGTCTCCGTCGGACGCTTCGAGCCCCATTGCCGCCAGGTTTTCGGGGATGCCGATTTCGCTATTGAGCTTGGCAATGGCGTCGCCGAGATTGGCGTCAGGCTGCAGCCCCAACGCATAGCGCAGGCGCTCATATTTGGCGTCGGCTGCGCCTTCATTCTCGCGCAATAGATGCGGCAGGAAGACAGCGTTCAGCGTGCCATGATGGAGTTTTTTCTCGTGCAGGCGTCCGGCGGCATGCGAGAGCGCGTGGACGCTGCCAAGGCCTTTGACGAAAGCAAGCGCGCCTTCATAGCTCGCCATCATCATGTTCCAGCGGGCTTCGGGGTCCGAGCCATCGGCTACGGCGCGCTTGAGCCAGCCATCGCGCAAGGCGCGCGAGGCCCCTTCATAGCCGACCCCTTCTGCGGGCGGATTGATCGCAGGGGTCAAGACAGCTTCGATACAATGGGTGACCGCGTCCATGCCGGTTGCCGCGGTGAGGTGGGCGGGTAGGCCGAGCGTGAGATCGGGATCGCAAATGGCGACGGCGGGAATAAGGTTTGGCGAGACGAAGGTTTCCTTGCGGCCATTTTCCATGATCAGGATTGCGCCGACGGAGACTTCCGAGCCTGTGCCAGATGTGGTGGGGATGGCGATCAGGGGCGGAATTTTGCCGATAAGGCGCGCGCCGCCGACAAGCCCTGCATAGGTCTCACAAGCGCCGTCATGGCTGGCGAGCAGACCGATCATTTTGGCATTGTCCATCGAGGAGCCGCCGCCAAGGGCGATGATGCCATCCGCGCCGCTGTCCTTGTAGAGCGCTGCGCCTTGTACCGCTTGGGTCTCGGTCGGGTTGGGGACGGTTTCGTCGAAGATGTGGGCCGGGTCGGTCTCAAGCGCGCCGAGCAGTTTGTCGAGCAGGCCCGCCGCCTTGATGCCCTGATCGGTGACAATGAACGGCCGGGCCACCCCCTGCCCTTTGAGCGTCTTTGCCAATTGGCCGATGGCGCCATGCTCGAAAATACATTGGTTGAGGTAATTCATGACCGGCATGGCAGCGCTCCCGAGGAATTTGATTGTGGTTTATCGTCAATATGGGTCATAAATATCGCTCCTTATCAACCGCTCCCTTTAGGGAAACGCGAAAGCAAATCCGATATGACCTTACGCACTGTCAGTGCCGTTCAGGCGGCCCCCGTCCTGTTTGACCAGCCGGCGACGCTGGAGCGGTTTGCACACTGGCTGTCCGAAGCCAAGGCGGCGGGGGCGGATCTGGTAGTGTTTCCGGAGACGTTTCTGGGCGGTTACCCTAAGGGCGTGGACTTTGGCGCGCGGGTCGGGTCTCGCAATGCGGAAGGGCGCGAACTGTTCCGGCTATATTACGAAAATGCGTTTGCGCGCGATGGCGAGGCGTTTGGTCACGTGCGCGCGCTGGTCAAGGAAGCGGGCATCAATGCGGTGATCGGCCTTGTCGAGCCGGTTGGCGATACGCTCCATTGCGCGGCGGCGACGCTGGACCGGAGCGGCGAGATTGTCGGCTGGCGGCGTAAGCTGCAACCGACGGCGATGGAGCGCATCATTTGGGGCATGGGCGATGGCGCGACGCTGGACGTGGCGCAAACCGATATGGGTCGCGTTTCAGCCTGTATCTGCTGGGAGAATTATATGACGCTGTTGCGCGCGCACATGTTTGCCCAGCGCACGCAGATTTATACGGCGCCAACCGTGGACGACCGGAAAGTCTGGGTGCCGAGCATGCAGATGATTGCGCTTGAGGGGCGGTGTTTTGTTGTGTCTGCGTGCCAGTATATGACGCGGGCGGATGTGGCCGAGGGCGTCGATTATGATGCGCTACAGGGCAATGGGCCGGAGACGGTGCTGATCAATGGCGGCAGCGTGATTGTGTCTCCGATGGGCGAGATACTGGCGGAGCCGGTCTATGGGGACAGTCGGCTTGTGACGGCTGAAATTGATATGGATGACATACCGCGCGGCAAATTTGATATGGATGGGGCGGGACATTATGCGCGGCCGGATATTTTTGCGCTGACGGTGGATAAAACGCCGAGGCTGATTGCAGATTAAGAGGGCGTGCCGCATGGACTCCCAAATCGACTTCAGACTGGCCCAGCGCGCCTTTTACAACCGCGTTGACCGACTTCCCCTTGTGCGCGCGGATCAGGCCCTCTAAGTATCGCTGCGCATTG
>CALLCD010000104.1 GCA_938049795.1 uncultured Hyphomonadaceae bacterium
TATCAGGACATGCACCGCCACCGCGATGCTGGTTTGCTCGCTCAGGAACTGATCACCACCCGCCCCAAAATTGAGGAGTAATCCCATGACCGCGACACAACCCACCCCCGAACAAGTTCAGGCCTTTCTCGCGCGTGGCACGGACACGCCCGTCTGCATGGTCAATCTCTTGAAATTCAAGCCCGAAGCGACATATGACGCCGACCGTCCCGAGGCCGCCGAGAAGCTGACCGGGCAAGAGGCCTATGCGCGCTATGGCGTTGAGGTCAGCAAAATCCTCGCAAAGCTCGGCGCAAAGACCCTGTTTGCCGGACCCGCCAATGGTATGCTGATCGGGGCGGCGGATTGGGACATGGTGGCGATTGTCCAATATCCGAGCCGCGCAGTCATGATCGGCATGGGCACCAGCGCAGAGTATCAGGCCATCCATTATCATCGCGATGCGGGGCTCGCCCATCAACTCCTGATCGATACGACACAAAGCCAACTGTCCGGACCGTCCGACTAGATGGTTTTTTGAGTGGACGCCGCCCGTCCGCCTGACGCATATTCGTCCCCACCCCTCCAGCCATAAGAGACATCAGATATGCTCCGCCGCTCGCTTCCCTTATCGCTCGTCCTGTTCGTGCTTGGCTATCTTGTTCTGGCCTATGGTCTGCCCTGGTTTCTCAATCGCCCGCCAGCGGATCTTGAGCCTTCACCGGAAGTGACGCTTGTCGGCGGCAAAGTCACCGGCGGCTGGACCGACGAGGCGCAGACAATAGCCGTTTACAATGGCCTGCCCTATGCCGCCCCGCCCATTGGCGCACGGCGCTGGGCTCCGCCTCAAGCCGCTGACACATGGAGCCAGGTGCGTGACGCCCGCGCCTTTGGTAATGAATGCCTGCAAGCGCGCGAGGGCATAACCGAGTTCATCAAGAGCTTTGTGGCAGGGCATGGGCTGGGTCCGTTCAAGCAGTGGATTGCGGGCCGCGTGATTGATGCTGCGCCGCCGCCTCAAGAGAGCGAGGATTGTCTTTATCTCAATGTCCGCACGGGCAATCTTGGCGGAGAGGACAAGCTGCCCGTTATGGTCTGGATTCATGGCGGCTCACACCAGACCGGCGCGGGGTCGGATGTGTTCTATCAGGCCAATGGGCTTGTCGAGAAAGGCGTTGTGCTGGTCACGATCAATTACCGGCTTGGCCCGTTGGGCTATATGGCCCACCCTGCGCTGACCGAAGCCAGCGACCAGAAAAGCTCTGGTAATTATGGCTTGCTCGACCAGATCAAGGCGCTGGAATGGGTGCGTGAAAATATCGAAGTGTTTGGCGGTGACCCGTCCAATGTGACCATATTCGGAGAGTCTGCTGGCGCCCAATCGGTCAGCGAGATCATGGCCTCACCGCTGGGGGACGGGCTTTACCACAAAGCGATCCTGCAAAGCGGGTCGAGCACTTATAACCGCATTCACCTGTCCACACCGATCGAGACCACACGCAGCGCCGAATCAATCGGGGTGGAATTTGTCAAACCGCTGCTCGACGAGAACTCGACGGGCATGGGCGCGGCCGACCTGCGCAGCATTTCCGCAGACGACATTATCGCGCGCACAGCGGAATTTGGTGAACTCAACAGCTACTTCCTACCCAATGTCGATGGCTGGGCTCTGCCCGCCATGATTGGCCAACGTATCCGCGATGGTGCCACACCGGATGTTCCGATATTGGCGGGGTATAATGCCGATGAAGGCACCTTGTTCTACGACCCCCAGAGCGGCAAGCCCACGGTTTTGCACAATGGGGCGTTTCCCGATGACCATATCGAACGGCTCGCCGCCCTTGCGAGCGTCTATGGTCCGGGCGACGGCGCGCGCATGATCGAGCTTTACGGAATCAGCGCCGAGGATACGTGGGATCAGGGCGCAACCGATATGCTGGGCGACGATATCTTTGGCGTCCATATGCGGTATCTCGCCAAAGCCAATGCCCGCAAAGCCCAACCCACTTGGCTCTATTTCTTCTCGCGCACGCCCGCCTCGCCCCGACAGACGCTTGGCGCGTTCCATGCCTCCGAGCTTGCCTTTGTGTTCGACAGCCACAGCCCGCTTCTTGCGGCGACCGAGGAGGACTTTGCGCTGACGGCTCAAATGACGACTTATTGGAGCAATTTTGCCAAATCCGGCGATCCGAACGGCGCTGATGTTCCGGCTTGGCCGCCCTATACGGAGGCGGGTGATGAATGGCTACATCTGGCTCACAGCATCGAACCGCTCACCGGCGTCCGGAAGACCAAGCTCGACATTATGGAACGTACGCTGGAGCGTAAGCTTGTCCAGTCCATCAGCCTGAGCCCGGTCTATGTCGCGGCGCTCGACGCGGCGGACGGCGAGACGCCAGAGGTGACGCTGCCAGTCCAAGCGCCTGCAACACCTGCGCCGGAGGTCACAGCTGAACCGCCCGAAACGCCAGCCCCTGCCCCGACCATACCGCTAGGCGAAAACTAGAGCGCAAATCCGCTCAAGACCAGCGCGATCAACCTCGTCAAACGCATCACGTTCGGTGGAATCGACATCGAGCACGGCTGCGAGCTTGCCTTCGGCATTGAACACCGGCACGACAATCTCCGAATTGGTCGCGCTGTCACACGCGATATGGCCATCAAACGCATGCACATCCGGCACGATCAGGCTTTTCCCTGAGGCCGCCACCGTCCCGCAAACCCCGCGTCCAAAGGGGATTCTCAGGCATCCCAGCGTGCCCTGATAGGGACCAACAACCAGTTCGGTCGGCTTAAGTGGGTCCACTTCATAAAAACCTGTCCAAAAAAAGCGGGGCGCAAACGCCTGCGCCAAGAGACAGCCAATGCTCGCTAAGCGTGCGGTCAGTGATGTCTCGCCACCGATTACACTCGCGATTTCAGCAGTGACCTCATCATATTTGCGGTTTTTGTCCATGATTGTGAAACCCCTTTATCCTAGCGTCTATAACGGCTTCATCGCCTACAATACAGGCTTGCAATCGCATTTTACGCGGTCCACTGTAAAGCGAGAAAATACGTGTTAGATCAACCGCGCTGGAAGGGGAGCCATTTGATCGGAAGAGTGATCCGCACAGCGCTGGTGCTGGCCTGCCTGCTTTGCGCCTATTCTGGCGTAGGCCCAAGCCTGACTGCCTTCGCCCAGTCCGGCGGCAAAGGCTTGGAATATACGCAAAAAACACAGCAGAGCACGCCAGACGCCTATGAGACATCCGCGCGCGCCGTTTCGGGAGATGCGTTCGAGGCGGCCCACGAGGCTTTGCTGGAGCGTGACAATCTGCAATTCGAGCGGCCGGTTATCGAAGTCACACCGCCTGAGTTTCGCAAGCCCAGCCCGTTCTTCGAATGGCTTGGTCAGTTACTTTCAGGCCTCGGCCCGATCTTCCAGTTCCTTTTCTATCTTGGAGCGGCGGCGATTGCGGCGGGGATCCTCTATTTCATATTGCGGCAAATTCCCAATATTCGCCTCCAAAGCCTGCGCCGGAAGGACAAATTGACCGAGGAAGATGATGATCATGTGATCTCCAATGTCCGTCCTGACGAGAAGAAGGCACGCGCCTGGCTTGAAGAGGCCGATGCGCTGGCCAAGGAGGGGCGGTTCTCAGAAGCCGTTCACCTCCTCCTGTTCCGCTCGATCGAGGACATCCAGTCCAAGCGCAAAGTCCCCATCCCGCAAGCCCTGACCTCTCGCGAAATCGAGCATCTTGATGGATTGCCAACCGGCCCACGCAATGCCTTGAGCCCGATCATCTCGCTGGTCGAACGTAGCTTTTTCGGCGGGCATTCGGTCAATGCCGACGGTTGGACATCCGCCCGGGCCGCTTACGAGACCTTCGCCTTCGGAGACGCATGGTCATGAGCCAGACACCGCGCCTGACCACAGGCACCCGCACTTTCAATCCGTTTAGCCCGCGCATCATTCTGCTCGGCATCCTGATCAGCGTCATGTCGTTTGGCGCCGTGATGACGCTTCTGGCTTGGGCGCCGGAATTGTCGGATCGGGAACGCGCAGACGCGACCGCCTATTCGCGCGCAGCGACCGGCTATAATGGTCTCGTCCAGCTTCTTGAAAAAACCGATACGCCCGTTTCGGTCTCGCGGTTCGAATCCAATCTGACAAGCTGGAGCCATTTGCTCGTGCTGACGCCGCCCGCCGGTGACATGCCCAAGGCCGACACTTTGTTTGAAGACCGTCTGGTGGCGCAGCCCGTCCTGATCGTTCTGCCAAAATGGTCGGGTCGTGTGGACGCCCGAAACACGCGCTGGCAGTCAGACCTCGACCTGATCTCCACAGCCCGAATTGCCCGCCTCCTCAAGACGATTGACGAACATGCCAGTATTGAACGCCTGGTCAGCCCGGCCTCTGTGAACACGCCTTATGGCCGCTTCCGCCCGCATTTCGAGGATCGGATGCAGGTCATAGACAGCGATGATCTCGTGCCGGTCATTTCCGGACCGACCGGCATATTGCTTGGTAAAGTCCGCGATGAGGATATCTTTATCCTCGCCGACCCGGACCTTGCCAATACATTCAATCTCGACCAGCCGGAAAATGCCCGCCTGATGCTGTCCATCCTCAATGATCTGCGTCAGGACGAACGCCTACCCATCGTCTTTGACACCACGCTGAACGGCTTCTCCAGTTCAACCAGCCTGCTCAAAATCTTGCTCGACGTTCCCTTTCTTGGCGCAACACTCGTCATACTCATGGCGGCGGGATTGCTGTTATGGAGTGCCTTTACGAGATTTGGCGCGCCAGGTCGCGAGGCGCAGGTTTTTGCGCTCGGCAAGCAAGCGCTTGCGGACAATACGGCGGGACTGATCAGCATGACCGGACGCGAGCGCAAGCTTGCACCGGATTATCTCGCTTTGTCGCGCAAGGCGGCCCTCAAATCGCTTGGCATCACCCACAATCTTGACGATGCACAAATAAACGCCCTGCTCGACCGGATCGACAAGGATGATGACACTGCCGAACACTGGAGCGCGCTTCGGGATGCGCTGAGCCAACCGGCCCATAACCGCGATGATTTATTACAAAAGGCACGGCGACTCTATCGTTGGCGCAAGGAGAGATTAAATGGACACAAGTGATATCAAAGCTCTGGCAGACGCCATTCGCACAGAGGTTGGCAAGGGCGTTGTCGGGCAGACCGATACAACAGATCTGCTGCTGACGGCGCTTTTCTCAGGGGGCATGTGCTGCTTGAAGGGCCGCCGGGGACGGCAAAGACGCTGCTTGCCCAGTGTTTTGCCCGTGCCATTTCGCTTGGGTTTGGCCGTATCCAGTTTACCCCCGACCTGATGCCCGGCGATGTGCTTGGTACAAACCTGTTCAACTTCCAGACCAATGAGTTCAGCCTCACCAAAGGTCCGATCTTTTCGGACATATTGCTCGCGGACGAGATCAACCGGACCCCGCCGAAAACCCAAGCCGCCTTGCTCGAAGCGATGCAGGAACGCCGCGTCACCATTGACGGCGAAACCTATCCCCTCAATCCGCTTTTCTTCGTCATTGCGACCCAGAACCCGATCGAGCAACAGGGCACATATCCCCTCCCCGAAGCCCAGCTCGACCGCTTCCTGTTCAAACACAAGCTAAGCTATCCGGGCCGCGAAGAAGAGTTGAAAATCGTTCAGGCTCATGGGCAACGCACGGGCACACGCGATATTGGTGCCCTTGGTATCAAAGCCGTGCTCGACCAAGCCCAACTCAATACCGCCGTCGATGCGGTGGGCAAGACAAGGCTACAAGACGATATTGTCGCCTATATTGTCGACATTGTCCGCGCGACGCGTGAAAGTTCGGCCATCGAAACCGGCGCAAGCCCTCGTGCTGCGGCGGCGATTGCGGCGGCCGCTCGGGCAAGGGCTGCGCTTGAGGGGCGCGAATATGTCATTCCTGACGATGTAAAGCTGCTCGCGCTGCCCGCCTTGCGCCATCGGATAATCCTGTCACCAGCTGCCGAAATTGAAGGCAAGACGACGGACGAAACACTCACAAGTCTCATCAGCGAAATTGCGGCACCAAGATGAGCGCAGTATCATGATCTCGCCAACGCCCAGAGCGGTCTGGCTGATGGCAGCAGGGTTTCCGCTCATGCTGCTGATCGGTATTCTTGCGCCCGGCCTCTGGGTGCTGGCGGCGGCGTGGATCATGCTGGTGCTCGGTTTACTGCTTGCGGACACGCTGAATGCGGCGAAACTGACCACGTTCTCAGCTGATCTCACACCGCCAGCTCTGCTCTATATCGGCAGCGAAGATCCGGCAAAACTCACCGTCGCGTTCGAGAGCGGCCCGCTTCCGTCCCGCGTAGAGATCAAACTTGATACGGGCCCGCTTCTCGAGCCGGTTCCTCTACAAGGACTAAGAGGCTGGAACGGACGTGAGCATATCGTCGATATGCCGCTCAAACCGCTTAGACGGGGCGAAGCGGACCTCATTGCAGTCTGGGCGCGCTGGCAAGGTCCGCTCGGCCTCATTCGAAAGCAGATCAGACAAGACCTCTCGCAGCAAGTGCCAATCCTGCCAAACTCGCGCTGGGTCAAACAGGAAGCGGTGCGGCTCTACACGCGTGACGCCGATTTCGGCATCAAGCAGCAATTGCACAAGGGCGACGGCTCCGAGTTTGACGCTTTGCGCGAATTTTCCGCTGGGATGGACCGGCGCGTGATTGACTGGAAGCAGTCGGCGCGGCACCGGCATCTGCTCGCCAAGGAATTTCGCACCGAGCGCAATCACAATATCGTCTTTGCCTTCGATACGGGCCGGCTGATGAGTGAGCCGCTGGGGGGCGTGCCCAAGCTTGACCGCGCGATCAATGCGGCGCTGCTGCTCGCGTTTGTGTCCTTGCGCGCGGGCGACCGGACGGCGCTTTACGGCTTTGATGCGCAGCCGGTCCTCTCCTCAAATCTCCTGCATGGCACCGCCGCGTTCACACAAGCCCAAGCCCTTGCCAGCACACTCGATTATTCTGCCAATGACGCAAATTACACCCTCGCGCTGACCGATCTTTCCGGTAAGCTCAAGCGGCGCTCGCTGATCATCCTGTTTACCGATTTTGTCGATACGGTCTCATCCGAACTGATGCTGGAAACACTGACAAGACTGACCAAGCGGCATCTCGTTCTGTTTGCGACGTTCAAGGATTCCGCGCTTGAAGACCTGCTCGATGCGCCGCCGGAGACCCCAGAGGACATCTCGCGGGCGGTTGTGGCCGATACGCTGCTCGACGAACGCAAACTCGTCTTCCGTCGCTTACAGAGACTTGGCGTGCAGATTATCGAAACCACGCCGGAGCGTTTCGGGAGTACGCTCATCTCCCAATATCTCGATATCAAGGCCAGGGATCTGTTATGACCGACCTGCTCAAATCCTATCGGTTCCGCGAAGAACGCGAGGCAGGCTGGCACAAGCTGGACCAGATCATCAAGCGCGCCGAAACACGCGGCGTCAACGCGCTCAGTGACGAGGACATGATCGCGCTGCCGCGCCTATACCGACAAGCCGTGTCCTCGCTGACCCTTGCCCGGTCGATCTCGCTTGATCAGAACGTTATCTCCTATCTCGAGACCCTGTGCACCAAATCCTACCTTTTCGTCTACGGCCCCAGATCGAGCTTAGGCGAGAAAATTTCCCGGTTCTTTGCACATGACTGGCCCGAAGCGGTCCGGGCGGCGTGGAAGCCGACCGTCTTATCTGCTGCCTGTCTGTTTGGCGGGGCGCTCTTGTCCTTTATTCTGTGCATGATTGATATGGAATGGTTCTGGATCTTCAATTCGTCGATCATTGCCGACCGCACACCGGATGCGACCACCGCCTATCTCGAATCGACCCTCTATTCAAACGCCACCGACGCGGGCGGGATGCTCAGCGCTTTCTCGGCTCAGCTTTTTTCGAACAATTCCGGCGTTGCGCTGTTTGCCTTTGCGCTCGGTTTCATGTTCGGGGTGCCAACGGCCATTCTGATTGCCTATAATGGCCTGTTGCTCGGTGCATTCTATGCGGTCTTCTGGAGCCGCGGGCTTGGCTATGAACTGACCGGCTGGTTGCTCATTCACGGGGTAACGGAACTTTTTGCCATTGTCCTTGCGGGCGCAGCGGGGTTCATGATCGGCGGGAGCGTCGCCTTCCCCGGCCAGAAAAGCCGCATGGCATCGGCCCAGACCGCCGGACGTTCTGCGGCCACCATCGCGATTGGCGCAGTGGTCATGCTGTTCTTTGCGGCATTGCTAGAAGGCTTCGGACGCCAACTCATCAACAATGACGGGGTCCGCTATCTCATTGCCGCTACGACATTCGTGCTCTGGATGGGATATTTCTATCTGCCACGCGGATATGGGCGAACACGATGAGCCAGACAGGACAGTCCCCTCCCTCGATCGAAAAAGGGAAACTCCGCCGCGCGCGCATGACCCAAGCGAAACGCCTCGCCGAGTTTGACCGCCAACTCATCACTCCTGAAGGGGCCGAACTCACCCTGAAGCTTGGCTCGGCAAGCCAGCGCGCTGGTGCCTTTATTATCGACTGGATTATTATCATCTTGCTGTTCGTTGGCTTGCTTTACGGCATTGGAGAAACGGCCAAAGTGCTGGGGCAGGATGGCGACGAGATCTTGTCTGCCATCGCCATGCTGTTGATTTTCAGTCTGCGCAATTTCTATTTTATCTTCTTCGAAACGGGACGCAGAGCGGCCACCCCCGGCAAACGGCTTCTGGGGCTGCGCGTGACCTCGCGCAATGGGGGTCAACTGACCTCGAACGCCATTCTGGCCCGGAACTTTGTCCGCGAAGTTGAAGTCTTCCTGCCGCTGGGCTTTTTGCTGCAAGGTGCGTTTGGCGGCGGCGGTCTGAATGGCTGGATTTCACTGTTCGGGCTGATCTGGTCGGCGGTCTTCTTGTTTATGCCCGCGCTCAACAAGGACAAGCTTCGGCTCGGGGACATCATTGCAGGCACATGGGTGATACATGCCCCCAAGATAAAACTGCTTGGCGATATCACGAAGACCACAGGACGAGCCCCGGCAACACCCTCGCGCTTTACGTTCACAGCCGAACAGCTTGACGCCTATGGGATTCACGAGCTGCATATTCTCGAAAACCTCCTGCGCAAATCAACACCGCAAGTCAGAGCCTCGGTGGCCGAACGCATTCGCGCCAAGATTGGCTGGACACGCCTGCCCGATGAAACCGATCGGGAATTTCTAGCCGAATATTATGCAGGGCTCAGGCGCAATCTTGAGCAGAAACTCCTGATGGGCCAACGCAAAGCCGACAAGTTCGATAAGACCTAGGCTTGAGTCTCCTCATATGAGCACAGCCCTGAGCACGTTTCATATGAGCGCAGCGAATGGAAATAGAAAACAATGGTACCGCTTCTCCGGTTTGAACGGAGGACCTCTGGTTCCACAAACCAGCGCTCTAACCAACTGAGCTAAAGCGGCACAACAGACAGTCAGATACTACCAGATGCGGCGCGCTTCAAGCCGTATATTCGGCAAAATGCTTGGAAAGCTTCAAGCCCTGGCCCTGATAGTGGCTTCCGGTTTTGCCATAAAGGGCGGCGGGTTTGGCCGACATGGGCTCATAGACAAGCTTTGCGACCGGCTGGCCATGTTCGAGAATGAAGGGCACATCGCGCGAGCGGACCTCAAGGACGGCGCGGCTGCCGCCCTTATTGGTGCCGAAACCGGGATCGAAGAACCCAGCATAATGGGCGCGGAACTCGCCAAGCTCGGGGGCAATCGGGGCCATTTCGGCGGCCTGCATTGGCGGCACTTTGACGGTTTCCTGCGAGGCGAGAATGTAGAACTCGTCCGGATTGAGTACGATCCGCCCGCGATGGGGGTGGACGGGCTCCCAGAACTCGGCGCTGTCATGCCCGCCAATATTCCGCAGATCGACCACGCCTGCATGCCGTTTGGCCCGCCAGCCGACCGGCGCGCCGTCTGCCGTTTGCAGATTAATGCTGACGGTCTTCTCGGTCGCATTGTTCGCTTTGCCCCGCCGCAATCGCAATTGCGCCAGCCGATCACCCGGGCGTGCCAGTATCGAGAAGGTGCGCGGGGAAATTTCGAGATAGAGCGGTCCTGAGTAGCCGACGGGCACATCATCAAAAGCCCGCGCGCCATTGGTGACGACGCGGGTGAACACATCGATCCGGCCGGTCGAGCTTTTCGGATTGGCGCGCCCATAGATGCCGGCGGGTAATTTCAGACTTTCCTGCAAAGGCACCAGATACACGCAGCCTGTCTCGAGCACTGCGCCGCCGGTCAGGTCCACCCGGTGCATCTGTAAGCCCGGCTCTTGCAACAGCGCAGATACAGAGCGGCCCTTGCCCGGCAGGAAGCTTGCGCGGATGCGGTAGGCGTCCTCGGCCAAACGCAAATCGAGGCTGGCCGGCTGGATCTGGTCAGCGTCCAGCGCTTCATGCGCGCGTATGCCGCCGGAGGCGAACAAAGCTTCAATGTCTTTGTCAGGCAAAACGCCGAATCCGTCACTCATCACTTGACCCTTATCTCTTCCCACTCCTAAGACCTTCTGCGTGGACTTGAAAGGACTGGTCATGGATAAATCGAAGCAAAAAGCTGCTGCCAGAGCCTGGAAACCGGCCACGCGGGCAGTTCGCGGCGGGATTGACCGCTCGGGGCATGGCGAAATTTCCGAAGCGCTTTATCTGACCTCGGGCTATGCCTATGACAGCGCCGAGCAGGCCGCCGCCCGTATGCGGGGCGATGAGGATGGGTTTGTCTATTCGCGCTATGGCAGCCCGACCGTGGCGATGCTCGAAGAGCGGCTGGCCCTGCTTGAAGGCGCCGAGACCTGCCGGGTGACCGCCTCAGGCATGGGCGCGATTTCCTCAGCGATACTTGCGCCGCTGCAACAGGGCGACCGCGTTGTTGCCGCCAAGGCTCTGTTTGGCTCGTGCCGGTGGATCTGCGCCAATCTCCTGCCGAAATATGGCGTCGATATTGAATTTGTGGACGGCGCCGATCTGGCGCAATGGAAAGCCGCTTTGTCGAAGCCAACCAAGCTTGTGCTGATCGAGAGCCCTGCCAATCCGCTGCTCGATGGGGTGGACATTGCAGCCGTCGCCGAACTGACGCATAAGGCGGGCGGCTGGCTGATTGTGGACAATGTGTTTGCCACGCCCGTTCTGCAACTGCCGCTCACCCTCGGCGCGGATATTGTCGTCTATTCAGCGACCAAACATATGGACGGTCAGGGCCGTGTGATGGCGGGCGCTATTCTCGGACGCAGCGCGGATATAGAAGAAGTGTACGACCCGTATCTGCGCCATACCGGACCGGCGGCGGCACCGTTTAATGCGTGGGTGGTGCTTAAGGGGCTTGAGACGCTGGGCCTTAGGGTCAATGCGATGAGCGCGTCGGCGGCACGGCTGGCGGACACAATCGCCGCGCATGAGAATGTCCTCGCTGTGCGCTACCCTCACCGCACCGACCATCCGCATTATGCAACCCATGCCAAGCAGATGTCGTCTGGCGGGACCATGCTGGCGCTTTCGGTCAAGGGCGGTCAGGCGGGCGCATTCAGATTCCTCAACCGGCTCGAAATTGTGGATATTTGCAACAATCTGGGCGACACAAAATCGCTCGCCTGCCACCCGTCCACAACCACCCATCGCGCCTTGTCAGAAGAAGAACAGGCGAGCATGGGGCTGGATGCCAGCTGGATCAGATTTTCTGTCGGATTAGAGGATGCAGGCGACCTTGAAGGTGATATAGTCAATGCGCTGGATGGAGTCTGATTCCTTTATGGCAATGTGTGAGTGCGTATGATTTTTCCCTATGAAGCCAATACGAACGGCATGATTGTCCGAGCCAGACCCAGCTTCCTGCCAGACGAATCAGACCTCGCCCGCAGCCGCTTTGTCTGGGCCTATAATATCGAGATCGAAAACCGCTCCGATCATGTCTGGAAGCTAACCCGTCGGCACTGGCGGATTATCGCGGCCAATGGCCATGTCCAGACCGTCGATGGCGATGGGGTGATCGGGCAGATGCCGGTGCTCGAGCCGGGCGAGGTGTTCCGCTATACGTCCGGAGCGCCGCTGAACACACCGTCTGGCATGATGGGCGGAAAGTACGAGTTCGAATGTGCGGGTCAGCCTAATCTGCTTGCCGAAATCCCGACCTTTTCCCTCGACAGCCCCCATGAAACCAGCCGGCCGAGCTAATGCACACTTACCCGCTCGCGGACGGCAAATGCTGTTCGGCCGCTGGTCGCACGCCTAGCGCAACACGCCGCGTCTTTGTAGCCAATAGACATAGATCAGGAGAAGAAATGTGATGATAATAACCGATACTGCTAAGAGGATGCTTCCTCCCTCCGGCACCGGATTTACAGCGCTATAAATCACCGCAACCACCGAGCAGACCCAAGCAATTGCAAAAGTCAGGACCGCGATCCGTCGACGCAGCAACAATAAAACCGTACTGATAAACCCGCCGATCATCGAAACGCCCCACATGACGTACATCCAGAGCGGCGCTTCAAAAAAGTAGGCAAGGACCTCGTCTGGATAAGAGGCCAGATAAGGCTCATAGCGTATAACGGTCATGACATAGTCAACCGTCGCGAGCCCATTCCACAAAAGCAAAAGACCGCCCAAGGCCCACATATGCCAAGGTGCGGATACATCTGATCCAAATTCGGCCATGTGCCCCTCTCCCAAATTTTGACCTATAGACAGTCACATAAAGCAAATTGATGCGCAAATGTGGCCTCACCCAAGCCTTCGCTCAAATCTCGGAGAAATCGCCTCTGCGTCCCTTTCCGCTGGCAAACCGCGACGCACCGCTTGTCGCTTCGTTGCGCAATGCGTCGCGTCCCAGCGATGCTTCATGTGCCAGCGCCTCGTTCAGCGGAAGTCCCCATTGATCGAGCGCGCTGGCCCGATCACTGCGCAGGCATATCTGCGGAAACGCCGCCAACTGCCCAGCCAGTTCAATCGCCGCCTCTAGCGCCGTTCCGGCAGGCACGACGCGATTGGCAAGCCCGAAGGCGAGCGCTTCCTCAGCATCAACCGGGCGGCCGGTCCGGATCATATCCATCGCGCGGGACTGACCGATCAATCGCGGCAACCGCACCGTGCCTCCGTCAATCAGGGGGACGCCCCACCGCCGACAGAAGACGCCAAACACAGCCGTTTCACTTGCCAAGCGCAGATCACACATAATGGCCAACTCCAGCCCGCCGGCCACGGCGTGTCCCTCGACGGCCGCGATAGAGGGCTTGCTCAGGTTCAGCCAGCTTGGCCCCATTGGCCCCTGCCGCTCAAAGCCCGCATCGCTCGCAACGGCCTTGAGATCTGCCCCCGCGCAAAAATTCTGATCCGCCCCCGTCAGAATATGAACTGCGATATCGGGATTTGCCTCGGCTGCCAGAAAGGCCGTCCTAAGCTCCGCCGCTGTTTCAGGATCTACGGCATTGCGCGCGGCCGGTCGGTTGATCGTAATGATCTGCGCCGCGCCTATGGTTTCAACGAGAACTTTTTCGGACATCTTTTTGCTCGATCCTGTTTGGGTCAGGCCAGCATAATATCTCGGCCCCTACACGCCATCATGACACTGCCGACGCCAATATAAAATAGGCAAAGGGTTAGTCGAACTGCCATCAGATATATTGACAATCCAAGTGCCATTATACAGATTGACCTCAGGAGGATGGATATGGCCCAAAATGAACGGTTGGCGCTGGCTGGCGCGCCTGGCTCGCCTTATACGCGCAAAATGATTGCCGCACTCCGGTATCGACATATTCCGTATTCGGTGTTTTGGGGAAGCGGAAATATTCCCGAAGGCTATCCCGAACCAAAAGTGCGCTTGCTGCCGACTTTCTTTTTTCCCGATGGAGAAGACGGTGCGCTGGTGCCAGTGACCGATTCAACGCCGATCATCCGCAGACTCGAAGCCGATCATGACGGCCGGTCGCTCATTCCGGACGATCCGGTTCTGAAGTTCCTCAATGATCTGATCGAAGACTTTGGCGATGAGTGGTTGACCAAGGCCATGTTCCATTTCCGCTGGGCGCATGAAGCGGACTGGAAAAATGCCGGTCCTCTCTTGGTCTATTGGGGCATGAACACGGCACCTGCGGAGATGGCCAACCAGTTTGCGGCCGATTTCACCAAACGCCAGATTGAGCGGCTCTATGTGGTCGGCTCGAATGCGGTCACGGCCGACACCATCGAAATATCATTTGAGCGGTTGATCGGTGTTCTGGACGAATTGATCCAGAAGCGCGGCTTTGTCCTCGGCGCGCGGCCATCGTCGGCTGATTTTGCGATTTATGGACAATTGACCCAATTGGCGATTGTTGATCCGACCTCGGCGGCAATTGCAAATCGTGTCTCATCGCGTGTTCGCGCCTGGGTAGATCTGCTCGAAGATTTATCAGGTCTTGCGCCGAAACCTGATGACTGGTTCACAGCTGACGAGGCCCGCGAGGCCTTGGCGCCATTGCTCGAAGAGATCGGGCGCACCTATGTCCCCGCCATGCTTGCCAATGCCGAGGCGCTGATGGCCGGTCAGGATCAGTTCGAAACACAGATTGATGGCCGCGCGTGGACCCAGCCAAGCTTCAAATATCAAGGAAAGTGTCTTGGCTGGCTGCGGGATGACTATGCGGCTCTGTCAGACAATGTGCGCGGCTCTGTTGATGCGATGCTGGCAGGGTCCGGCTGCACAGAATTGTTCGGATAGAAGGGAGACGAGTTTTGAAGAAAGGCCTGATCAGTCTTGGCATTGTCATTCTCTTGGCGGGCCTTTTGGCGTGGTTCAATCGCGCGACCATTTTGACGACTCTGGTGTTAAAACGGGTTGCAGCGGACCATTATCCCGTTGCGCCACATCAGCCGGTTGACTGGCAGCAAGGCCCCCAAACCGCATCCATTCCGATTGCAGACCGCCCACCCAACATCGTCTTTATACTCCTTGATGATCTGGGCATCAATGATCTCACCACCTTTGGAGGCGGAGTTGCCGGCGGGCGTGTCCCGACGCCGAACATTGACAAACTTGCCGCAGACGGCGCGTTATTCTCCCAAGCCTATGCTGGCACGGGCACCTGCGCCCCGTCGCGGGCCATGCTGATGACGGGGCGCTATCCCACACGCACCGGCTTCGAATTTACCCCCACGCCGCCGGGCATGGGCCGTGTCATCTCAACCATTGGCAATGGCATGGACCGGGGCGCTTTGCCGCCGGTGGACTTTAACCGAGACGCCGCCGAAGCCAGCATACCTTATGACGATATGGGGTTGCCGGGCCGCGAGGTGACGATTGCCGAAATCCTCAAAGCGCAGACCTATCACACTGTGCATATTGGCAAATGGCATTTGGGGCGAAATGAAGAGACACGCCCCACCGCGCAAGGCTTTGATGAAAGCCTGCTCATGCACAGCCTGTTATACCTGCCCAAAGACCACCCTGACACGGTGAATGCAAAACTCGATTTTGATCCCATCGACCAGTTTTTGTGGGCGCGCGGGCAATATGCGGCATCGTACAATATGGGCGAACCGTTCGAGCCCGGAGGATATCTGACAGATTGGTGGACGGACGAATCTCTGCGCGTGATCGAAGCCAACAAGCACCGGTCTTTCTTTTTGTATCTTGCTCATTGGGGCGTCCATACGCCCTTGCAGGCAACGCGCGAAGACTATGACGCTGTGGGCGAGATCGAGCCCCATCGCTTACGTGTCTATGCGGCCATGTTGCGCGCGCTCGATCGCAGTGTCGGACGCATCGTCGAGAAATTGGAACAGGAAGGCCTGAGCGAGAACACCATCATCGTCTTGACCAGCGACAATGGCGGGGCGGGATATATTGGCTTACCAGAGGTCAATGCGCCTTATCGCGGTTGGAAGATTACCCTGTTTGAGGGTGGTATCCGCGTGCCGATGTTTGTTAAATGGCCGGACCGAATTCCGGCAGGCACAGTGGTTGACGATCCGGTCGCGCATATTGATGTTATGCCGACACTTGCGGCGGCTGCCAACGCACAGCTTCCGACTGGCATTGCCATAGATGGTCAGAACATGTTGCCAGCAGCAATGGGAACAGGGAGGGTTTTGCACCCCGACGACGCCCTTTTCTGGCAGTCGGGGTATTATCAGGTCGTGCGGGCTGGCGACTGGAAATTACAAGCCGATGGCCGTCAGCAAAAATACTGGCTGTTCGATCTTGCCGCTGATCCAACGGAGCAGGTCAACCTTGCCGATGTTCGGCTCGATAAGCTTGCCGAACTGCAAGCCCTGTTGGCAGATCATCATGAAAACGCAGTTGCGCCGCTTTATCCCTACACGATGGAAAATGCGATCCCGATTGATATCACCGGCGCGCAGACCGCAGGGCCAGACGAAGAATATGTATGGTGGCCAAACTGATGGTGCTTTTGCCTGCCTCGACCAATCACGCTTATAAGGGCGCGCGCATAGCGCCTTGGGGCTTGAGTATTTTTGCTTTGCTGACCATTATACCCGGGTGTATTCATACATTTCTGCCCGATGGCGGCGCGAATATCATCGCTGGACTGGGGCTTGGTCTTGCCACCGAGCATGGCAGGCGCACGGTGGGGCTTTTTGCATGGGCCGGCGCGACGCAGATCGTCTGGGGGGTGATGCTGCTGGTCATATCGCGGCGATACCATACGCTGGTCCCGCTTGCCTTTGTGTTGTCGGCGTTTGAGCGGGTGCTCCATGCCTATAATATGTGGGGACCGAAAGGCAGCGCGGACCATCCTCCCGAAGCCTATGCGACGCTTGTGAT
>CALLCD010000105.1 GCA_938049795.1 uncultured Hyphomonadaceae bacterium
CCGCTCATATCGTCTTGTGAGGGCCAGAGGTTTCATTCTTGGCCGTGGCGCATTAGGTTTACCGCGCAGTGACGAAGAGTGATTCATGAGTTCTGATCCGTATGCCATTCTGGGCGTGTCCAAATCTGCTGACGAGGCAGAGATCAAACGCGCCTACAGGAAGAAGGCGAAAGCGCTGCATCCTGATCTGCATCCGGGCGACAAGGCCAAGGCCGAAGCGTTCAAGAAGGCGTCGTCGGCGTTTGATATTCTCGGAAATGAAGAGAAACGGCGCAAGTTTGATCGCGGCGAGATAGATGGCGATGGCCAGCCGCGCGGATTCGGTGGTGGTGGGTTCGGAGCGGGCGGCTTTGGCGGGGGCTTCGGCCATGACCGGCGCTCCCATCATGCCGGAGGGCCGGCGGGCGACCCGTTCGAAGACATATTGTCGGGCCTGTTTGGCGGCGGCGGACGCGGGCGACGTGGACCGGGGCCGCGCAAAGGCCGCGATGTGCGTTACCGGATTGATATTTCTTTTGCTGATTCGATTACTGGCGGGCAGCGGCGAATAAAAATGGCCGATGGACAAGCGATTGATGTCAATATTCCGGCGGGCGTGGACACCGGCCAGACTTTGCGGTTGAAAAGTCAGGGACAGGTTTCGCCCTATGGTGGACCGCCCGGTGATGCCCTTGTCGAGGTCACCGTCAGCGGTCACAAAAACTGGACGCGGGATGGCGACGATGTGCGCATGACGGTCCCTATCTCATTGAAAATAGCGGTTTTAGGAGGAACGGTAGAGGTCGATACGCCGTCTGGACCGCTCAGCCTGAAAGTGCCCGAAGGCTCGAATACAGGGGCCGTGCTGAGGTTACGCGGCAAGGGCGTTCAACGCCCCGGAAAAGCCGGTCATCTTTATGCGCGCCTTGAAATTATGCTAGAAGATGCCGATAATAAGAAGTTGAGGAAGTATTTTAAACAGATGTCATAAATAAGATATGTCTGACTGGCATATTCACGGGGGGTTCAGTGACACAAGGGTATGAGAGGTGGGATGAACCGGTGGACGACCCTTCTTCTAGGATTACTGGCCCTTTGCGCGGCGGGCTTGGCCGCGCCCGCCAGTGCACAAGGCTGGGGCAATTCATTCTCCGCCGGTGAAGCACGTAATGCCAGCGAGAATGGCAGCATAAAGCCTCTGCGCGAAGTGATCCAGGATCTGAAACGGCAATTCGGTGGATCCTATCTCAATGCCGAACTGTTCTCTAGGGAAGGTGGCGGCGCGGACTATCATATTGACTGGATCACCGATGATGGCCGTAAGCTCAGGTTAATAGTGGACGCCGAGAGCGGACGTGTTACTAGTTCGACCGGAGGCTAAATTTTATGCGAATACTTGTTGTCGAAGACAATCCGGACCTGCGTCGGCAATTGGCCGATGCGCTCTCTCAATCAGGCTATGCGGTGGATCTGGCCTCCGATGGGGAAGACGGACATTTCCTTGGTGATACAGAGCCCTATGACGCGGTCATCCTCGATTTGGGCTTGCCCAAGATGGACGGCGTGACCGTTCTGGAGCGCTGGCGTGAAGACGGCCGCGACTTTCCGGTTCTTATTCTGACAGCACGTGATCGCTGGAGCGAAAAAGTCGCCGGTTTCGATGCTGGCGCAGATGATTATCTGACCAAGCCTTTCATCACCGAGGAGCTTCTGGCGCGGCTGCGGGCTCTGCTGCGGCGGGCAACCGGACATTCGGCAGCAGCGCTTGAATGCGGCGTTCTGCGGGTAGATACTCGCTCAGCGCGCGCCACGGTCAAGGGCGCACCGATCAAGCTGACCGCACATGAATATCGCGTCTTATCCTACCTGATGCATCATCAGGGCCGGGTTGTGCCGCGCACCGAACTGGTTGAACATATTTATGATCAGGATTTTGATCGCGATTCGAACACGATTGAAGTTTTCATCGGCCGCTTGCGTAAAAAAATTGGCTCCGAACGCATTCAGACCGAGCGCGGGCTGGGCTATCGGCTGATCAATCCTGACGCTGACGGACATCTGGGCTAGCAGATTGCACGCTTGACGGCAGTTTGCGGCTTGGTCATGACAAACGCATGAAACGCTTTGCGATCATCTCGGAAAATTCACTCGCCCGCAGGCTGATGGGATCTGCAGGCGTGATCGGCATGGTCCTGCTCGGCGGGATCGTCTTGATCCTCTCGACGCTCTACACAAGCCAGATTGTAACCATTCTCGACAATGAACTAGATCGGACGGTGACGACGCTGCAACGCGCGGTGGATGCGGATGCGTCGGGCCATATTATCATTGATGCGGATCGTGAGCCATCGGACCCCTTTTTTGAAACGCCTTTGTCAGGACGGTATTGGGCGGTTCTGATGCGCAATGAGGCGGGGCCGTATATGTCCGTGGCCCAATCAGACAGTGTGTGGGACGGTGATTTGCCGTGGTCAGCCGAGACGCTCGACGCGATCGCGCAAAACCCCGGACAAGCGCAGCGCGCTGATGGTATTGGTCCGAGCGATGAACCTCTGCGGATGGTTGGCCAGGCCATGATTTTGTCAGCGCTCGACCAACCCGTCATCCTTCTGGTCGGCTTTGACCGATCCGAGACCGATCGTGGCTCCTTCCGGTTCACCTTGATTCTCACTTTAACAATGGCGGCGTTGGGCATCGGATTTCTGACCGCGCTGCTCTTTGGCATCCGCTCGGCTCTTGCGCCTTTGCGCCGGATCGAGGCGGATATCGCTGATGTGCGCGAGGGACGGCGGACATTGATGGAAACCGATTATCCGCGTGAAGTCCTGCCGCTTAATCTCGAACTTAACAAATTGCTCGAACACAATCGCGGTATTGTCCAGCGCGCCCAAACCCATGTTGGCAATCTCGCGCATGCTCTGAAGACGCCTATTGCCGTTATGATCAATGAGGCAAAAGGCGACACGCCGCTTGATGAGGTTGTCCGGCGGCAGTCGGGCGCCATGCATGACAATGTGCAGCACTATCTCAAACGGGCGCGGGCCGCCGCACGCGCGCAGACGGTTGGTGCGCGGTGCGAGGTTGGGCCAGTGCTGGAGGATCTGGCGCGGCTGCTCAACAGGCTGTTTGCCGAGCGCCAGATCGATGTAAGCGTTGATTGCCCAATGGGATTGCATGTCCGGCTCGAGAAACAGGATCTGGAGGAGATGGCTGGCAATTTGATGGAAAATGCCTGCAAATGGGCCGCAAACGAGGTGCGCGTGCAGGTAAGTGCTTGCAATGATATGCTCAACATTCTCATAGATGATGATGGTCCGGGTCTTTCGCCTGATGAGCGCGTGGCGGCGCTCAAGCGGGGTGTCAGACTGGACGAAGCGGCACCCGGGACGGGGCTCGGCTTGTCAATTGTCACCGAGCTGGCAGACATGTATGAGGGGTCCTTTGTACTCGAGGAGGCGCCGGAACTTGGCGGTTTGCGAGCATCTTTGAGGTTGCCGCGCGCATGATCTGGTTTGTTTGGTTTTTTGGGTTTTGTGCGGTGCTGGGGGCTTCGCAATTGGCGCGCGCAATGGGGCGGGGGGACCGCGCTGTCATCGCTATTCTGCTGGCCGGGTTTGTGGTCAGTGTCGGCTATCTTTTTATCGGCCGCGCAGGGCTGCCCGATCAGCCCTATCAGGCCCGTATTGCCGAGCTTGAACAAGTCTCCCCCGAAAAACGCACACGCGCTGAAGTGCTGGCACAATTTGAGAATTTGATCCTCGAACAGCCGGACAATCCACGTCCACATTTTGTGATCGGGGAAATGATGGCAGGCGAAGGCCGCGACGAGGACGCGATCCGGGCCTTCCAGTCGGCTTTGCGGCGCGACGATAAATTTGTACCCGCCATGATTGGCATGGCCGACGCGATCACACGGCTCGGCGGCGGCGTTATAGGTCCGCAGGCCAAGCGTATCTACAAACAGGCCGTCGCTGTTGACCCCAAACAGATCCATGCCGGTTTCATGGTCGGGGTCGCCGAATGGCAGGATGGCGATGATGAGGCGGCACAATTGGCGTGGGACGGGTTATGGCTGCGCCTTGAGGGCAATGAGGTCGCGCAAACCTCGCTCGCCGAGCGCGTGGCAGCGGTGACAGGCCGCTCGATCAGCTTTGAAAAAGAGACAGACGAGATCTTGCCCGAAACACCTACATCGCCGGAGACCGAAGAGCCGTGATGTGGGCTTGTGCCGCAGCGCTTACGGCTGGCCTTACGGGGCAGGGTTTGCTTAGACTGTTGCTCACACCGAAAGGGAGCCAACGCAGTGATTGAAGTCGGGCATATGGCGGCATTTCTCGCTCTGGCGGCGTGTCTGGTCCAGACATGGTATGGCGTGCGCGGCAATCGGGCGATGGCGGCGGGCATGGCCTATAGCGCGCTCGGGCTGATGTCTCTGGCGTTCGGCCTTTTGATCTGGTCCTTTGTGACCTCGGATTTCTCGGTCGCTCTGGTCACGGCCAATTCGCACACATTCAAGCCCTTGGCCTACAAGATTGCTGGCGCATGGGGCAATCATGAGGGCTCGATGGCGCTGTGGTGTCTGGTGTCGATCGGATTTGCGGCGGCAGGGGCTTGGCGGCTGCGGACCGGACGGCGCGAATTTGAAGCCAAAGCGCTTGGCATACAGGGCGGAATTTCAGTCGGCTCGCTGGTCTATCTCCTGTTTGCGTCTAATCCATTTTTGCGGCTTGATCCTGCGCCGTTACAGGGCAATGGGCTGAACCCGCTCCTGCAAGATCCGGGGCTGGCGATCCATCCGCCCATGCTTTATCTCGGCTATGTCGGCTTCTCATTCGTGTTTGCCTTGGCAGCCGCCGGCCTGATTGAAGGGCGGATTGACCGGGATTGGGCGAAAGCAACACGGCCCTTCGTGCTGGCCGCTTGGGTGCCTTTATCGCTCGGCATCGCGCTTGGGAGTTATTGGGCCTATTATGAGCTTGGCTGGGGCGGCTGGTGGTTCTGGGACCCTGTCGAGAACGCCTCGTTGATGCCGTGGCTTTTGGGCGCAGCTTTGCTTCACTCCATCGTGGTGACCGAAAAGCGCGGCGGGTTTGCCGCTTGGACGGTTTTGCTCGCCGTGCTGGCCTTTTGCTTCTCGATCTTGGGGGCCTTCCTTGTCCGCTCGGGTGTGCTGACATCGGTCCATGCCTTTGCGATTGACCCTTTGCGCGGCAGCTTGCTTCTGGCCGGATTGATGGCTTATGGCGGGGCAGCATTGGCCTTGTTTGCCTGGCGCGCGCCGGTTTTGAAGGGCGGGCCGGACTGGCAATTTGTCAGCCGCGAAGGCGCATTGATGGCCAATAATCTCGTCTTCTTCGTGGCCACAATCACCGTTCTGCTCGGCACGATCTTCCCGCTTCTGGCCGAGGCAACGGGGCGGCAAATGTCGGTCGGGATGCCTTATTTCAACCTGACCTTTGCGCCGATTATGGCGCTGCTGCTGGTTGGCTTGCCGCTGGTGCAGGGCTGGAGCTGGGGTGCGGCGACACCGAAACTGCAATGGATGCGCGGGGTCAGCGTCGGCGCAGGGATCGGCGTGCTGGTGCTATTGGCGCTCTGGCGGATGAAACTACCGCTTGGCGCAGGTGTTGGCGTCGCGCTTGGGCTGTGGCTTGTCTATGGGGCAGGGCGCGAACTTGTCCGGCGCGCGGTGACACTGCCGCGGATATTCGCTCTGCCAGCACGGGTCTGGGGGATGAGCCTTGCGCATTTGGGCATCGGGCTTTTTGTCATCGGCGCTGTGGTCCA
>CALLCD010000106.1 GCA_938049795.1 uncultured Hyphomonadaceae bacterium
GTGCGCGCCGCCGCCCACCCCTGTTTTCAAACGCCAGTCTAACTCATTCGCGTGAGAATATAAACTGATCGAGCAATAGCAAGATCGCACCAACAGTAATGCAGCTATCAGCGACATTGAAAACCCACGGAAAAAACGGGATGGCCGGACTGACATCCATAAAATCGACCACCGCGCCAAACCGGATACGATCTATCACATTGCCCATCGCGCCCGCCACAACCAGCGAGAGCGCGACAACCAGAAATTTGCCCGTCGCCCGAAACAGCCAGACAGAGAAACCGGCCCCGATGGCAAACGCGACGATCACCAGCACCCAGCGCATAATGCCCTCCGACTGGAACTGGCCAAAACTCATGCCCCGGTTCCAGACCATCGAGATGTTAAACAGAGGCGAGGCGGTAATTTGTCCGCAATACCCTGTACCGTTCAGGCAGCCGAGCGCATTTAAGCTGTCATGCTTGAGGATCAGATATTTCGACCATTGATCAAGAATGAGCGCAATTGGAATGATCAGGCCAGCAAGGGCGAGGCGATTGGTTTGGGTCATGAGGCTCCCTTGTCAATTTGTTTGACAGCTTCCGCGTCGCGCGGGGTGAGGTCGGCAAAGCCCGAAAGCGCGGTGGCCGGATCGAAATATTTCCAGCTTCGCGCGCATTTTACGCCCTCCGCTTTGGTCGGCATAACGCCAACACCTTCAACATCATCAAGCGTGAACGCGCCTGCGGGCGGGTCTTGATGTTTCAAGGTTGCAGCCGAAGTGATGAAGAGGTCTTCAGGGGCTTCCGCTTTGACGAGTTTCAACAGATCGGTGTTGGTGATGTAGACTTCGGGGGCCGCTTCGAGCGAGGAGCCGATACGCTTTTCGCGGCGTTCAATCTCGAGCGCACCTGTGACCACGCGGCGCACATCGAAAATCCGTGTCCAGCGGGCGGCCAGCGCGTCGTCTTTCCAGTCTTCGGGCACCGCCGGGAACTGCAAAAGATGGACGCTGCCCCCCTCGCCCGCGCCAAACCGGCTCATCAGGAAGGCCTCTTCGGTGGTAAACGGCATGATCGGGGCGAGCCATGTCAGCAAGTGTTTGAGGACATGATCCATCACCGTGCGCGCGGCGCGGCGACGGGGCGCGTCCGGCGCATCGCAATAGAGGCTGTCCTTGCGGATGTCGAAATAGACGGCGGAGAGATCAACGGCGCAGAAATTGACGAGCGCGGCCATGATTTTCTTGAAGTCATAGACCGTGTAGGCGGCGCGGACGGTCTCGTCTAATTCGGCCAAACGGTGGAGCACCCATTGCTCGAGCCCCGGCATATCGGCGCGGGAGACGGCTTCTTCGGGTGTGTACCCGTCTAGCGCGCCCAAGAGATAGCGGAACGTGTTGCGCAGGCGGCGATAGGTTTCGACCGAGCCTTTGATGATCTCGTCGGAAATGCGCAGATCTTCGGTAAAGTCGCCCGAAGCGGACCAAAGCCGGAGGATTTCGATGCCGTATTGTTTCTGGATCTGCTGCGGCTCGACGGTGTTGCCGAGGGATTTGGACATTTTCTTGCCGTCCGCATCGACGATGAAACCGTGGGTGAGGATTTGTTTATAGGGCGGCAGGCCGCGTGTGGCGCAGCTTTCGAGCAAGGATGACTGGAACCAGCCGCGATGCTGGTCGGAGCCTTCCATATAGAGATCGACCTGCCCTGTGTCCTCGTCAATGATGCCGCGCTCGCGCATACAGAAAGCGTGCGTGGTGCCCGAATCGAACCAGACATCGAGCACATCGGTCACCTTCGTCCATGTGTGCCCGCATGTGTCCTCGCCGAGAAAGACCGCGTCATCTGTGTCAAACCACGCTTCGACACCGCCCTGAGAGACGGCTTCGACGATGCGCTGGTTGACCGCGACGGCGAGATGCGGCGGCATAGCTTTGGTGTGGGGATCGCCGTTTTCATTGACGAAAATCGTTAGCGGCACGCCCCAATTGCGCTGGCGGGAGACGAGCCAATCAGGCCGTCCCTCAACCATTGAGGTGAGCCGGTTACGACCTGTGGGCGGGAAAAACTCGGTCTGTTCGAGGCCCGTCATGGCGAGCTCGCGCAGGGTTTTGCCATCCTTGCCTTGCGTGTCCATACTGATGAACCATTGCGGCGTGGCGCGGCGGATGACGGGGGCTTTCGAGCGCCATGAATGGGCGTCCCGGATTTGCGTCATGCCGCGCGCGAGGAGGTTGCCGGACTCTGCGAGGGCTTTGATGACTTCAGGGTTGGCTTTGCCTTGCTCACCGCGCTTCTTGCCGGAGGTGCGGATGATCTCGAGGCCCTGCAATCTATCGGGAAGCTCAGGATGAGAGTAACAACCTGCTTCATCGACAATGTCACGTATGCCTTGAGGCGTTATGCCATCCAAAAGATCTGCCGGATAGCTGGCGCGAGTTTCTGGGTTCATGAACACCAGATAGTCATCCTCGCCGTGAGCAGGGGCAGTATGAACAAACCCTGTGCCCGCTTCCTCAGTTACATGTTCCCCACTCAACATGACGACTTGATGCTCAAAAAATCTACCCATACCGCTAAGTGGATGCCTTAGGCGCATGTTCGCCAATGTAGGGGTTTCTATTGATCGTATCTTTCGGAATGTGGTCGCCTTTGCCTGAGCCATCACCTCATCCACAGGCCCCTCGGCAAGGATTAACTGATCTCCCGCAGAAACATACGGGGCAAATCCTAGCTCTTCTTCAGTCATCGCCTCAGTGACTTCATAAAGCGCATACCGAATATTCGGTCCAAAACAAACAGCCTGATTGGCAGGAATTGTCCAAGGTGTCGTTGTCCAAATTACAACGCTAGAGCCAATTAGCTCTTGAGTTCCCCTCACAACAGGAAACTTCACCCAGATCACCGGCAC
>CALLCD010000107.1 GCA_938049795.1 uncultured Hyphomonadaceae bacterium
CCCGCGCGCTTTGCCGAACGGCTGACCGGCCAGACCATCCGCCATCTTGGCCGCGCGGCAAAATTCCTCAAGGCGGAGCTGTCCTCTGGCGAAATGCTGGTCATGCACCTTGGCATGACGGGACGGTTTACAATCGACGGCGCGCCCACGGCCAGCTTTGCCGCCGATACGGGCGATGACCCCAAACACGATCACGTCGTCTTCCATCTCGAAGGCGGCGTCCGCATCACCTATAATGACCCGCGCCGGTTCGGCTTTATGGAGCTCTGGCCCGTTGCCCAGTTCGACGCCTATCCGCGCCTGAAAAAACTCGGCCCCGAGCCCTTGTCCAATGGCTTCTCCGCCGCCTATCTCAATACTGCGCTCGCCGGTCGGCAAACCCCGATCAAAGCCGCGCTGCTCGATCAGGCCGTTGTCGCAGGGCTCGGCAATATCTATGTGCTCGAAGCCCTGTTCCGCGCGGGCATCTCGCCCAAACGCAAAGCTGCAAGCATTGTCGGCGCACGGGCCGAACGGCTCGCGCCTGCAATCAATGCCGTCATCGCCGAAGCCATCGAAGCGGGCGGCTCATCCATCTCCGACTTTGCCGCCGCCGACGGATCGCTTGGCTATTTCCAGCACAGTTTCGACGTGTATGACCGCGAAGGAGAAGCCTGCAAAACCTGCACCGAGCCGATCCGCCGGATTGTCCAGTCGGGCCGGTCGAGCTTTTATTGCGGCAAATGCCAAAGATGAGTTTCAAACAGATCACGCTCTGGCTGGGACCGCTCGCGGCGCTGGTAATGCTGATCATAGGCCCGCCCGAGGCGCTCGGCTTTCCCGCATGGGCGACGGCGGCGCTTCTGGTCTGGATGGCGCTCTGGTGGGCAACCGAACCCATTCCCATCCCTGCAACCTCGCTTCTACCCCTCATCGTCCTGCCGCTGATCGGTGGCGGCACACCGGTGGAGGCCGCGTCCGGATATGCCAGCCCGATTGTGCTCTTGCTGCTCGGCGGGTTTATCGTCGCGCTCGGCATAGAGCGCTGGGATCTGCACAAACGGATCGCGCTCAATACCGTCGCGCTGTTCGGCAACCGGCCCAAAGCGCTGCTGGCAGGCTTCATGATCGCCACCGCGCTGTTGTCGATGTGGATCTCGAACACCGCCACAACTCTGATGATGGTGCCGATTGCGCTGTCGGTCGCCGCATCGGTCGAAGGCGAGGGCACGGATGGCCGCGTCACGCTCGCGCTCCTGCTCGGGGTTTGTTATGCGGCCAGCATTGGCGGGGTCGCAACCCCCGTCGGCACACCCACCAACCTCATTGCGCTCGATGCGCTGGCAGAGATCAATGGCGAAGAAATCGGCTTTGCGACCTGGCTCAAATTCGGCGTTCCGGCCATGCTGCTCATGGTCCCCGCAGCCTGGCTCGCGGTGGGCTGGAAACTGCCGCGTGGAGAGAACAATACCGCGACACAAACTGTCATCGCCGAACAGATCAAAGCGCTCGGCCGCATGTCCACACCCGAGGCCCGCGTGGCGCTCGTGTTCGGCCTCGTCGCTTTACTCTGGATGAGCCGCGTCTTCGTACAGGACGCAGCCACAGCTGTAGGCTTTACTCCCGTCTGGCTTACCGGCGTCTCCGATATGGGCATCGCCATCTTCGGCGCGCTGGCCATGTTCCTCATCCCCGCAGGACGCGGGCAGGGGCGGGCCTTGCTCGACTGGGAAGAAGCGGTCCGGCTACCTTGGGGCGTGCTCATCCTGTTTGGCGGCGGCATCTCGCTTGGTCGCGCCATCACCCGCACTGGTCTTGCCGAGTGGATTGGCGGCCAGCTTGAAGTGCTCGCCATCCTGCCGTCCATTGTGTTCGTCATTGCCGTCGTCGCGCTCGTCATTTTCCTGACCGAGCTAACCTCGAATGTCGCCACCATGACCACGCTCGCGCCCATTCTCGGCGCACTCGCCCTTGCCATCGGAGCCGATCCGGCGAGCCTGCTTGCCCCCGCAGCCGTCGCCGCCTCATGCGCCTTCATGCTGCCCGTCGCCACCGCACCAAACGCGATCATCTACGCCACCGGCAAAGTCCCCGTCGCCCAGATGATGCGCGCGGGGCTACGCATAAACCTCGCAGGCATCCTGATCATCGCCGCCATCGGCTACTGGGTCGCGCCGCGTGTTTTAGGATAAGGCGCGGCACGCGGACGCAATTAAACCGTCTTGCGCACCCGTTTTTCGAGCCTGCTGCCAACCATGCCAAGCAATCCCATAAAGCTCAGCGCTTTGAGCATGAACTGCGCAACAATCGCGCTCGGCGCACTGGGATTGCCCGTAAACGGATCTCCAAACACCGCAGGTGTAAACCAGAAGAACAGGCCAAGCCCGATCGCCGCGCCGATCTTGAAACCCGTATTCGATTTGCTCAAAAGGGTCATATTGCCCAGCGTCTCTGCACCGTTGCGGATCGAAGACAGAATATAAGTCAAGACCAGCGCCGAGATCAGAAAAGAGACGGAAAGAAATGGGAGCGCGATGAAAACTACTCTGATACTAAGCGCAGAATTGCTCAGTCCGTGGAAGATCAGAAGCACCATGATCCCAGCAAAGACGAGCGCAGGGATGCCGACACCAAGATAGACCGGCCAGCGCTGCTCAAACCGCGAGGTCGGCTTGCGGCCCGCGCGGCGTTGCTGCTTGACGTCCTCGATCAGCGGCGATTGCCTCCGGGCATCGCTCACCTCTTTCCGGCGGCGTCCGAATGTGTCTTGCGGCTGGGCTCTGTTCATGATGGGAGACTATCAGAACAGGCTTGATGATGGGCTAAGCCAATAGATCAAATTTGTCCAAACCGCTTTCACCCCGCTGGCCTACCGCGCCGCTCCGCGCTAAACCCTATCACAACACAAGGGAACCCTCGCGCATGCCATCAGCACCATTCAACAAAGACAGCCACCTCTACCTGATCGACGCGTCGGCCTATATCTTCCGCGCCTATCATGCGCTGCCGCCCTTAACGCGCAAATCGGACGGGCTGCCCGTGGGCGCTGTGGCAGGCTTTTGCAACATGCTGTGGAAACTCCTCGAAGAGCTCAAAGGCCCCGACCGGCCGACCCATTTCGCCTGTGTCTTCGACAAGGGCTCCTACACGTTCCGCAATGACATGTACCCCGACTACAAAGCCAACAGAGACGAAACCCCCGCCGATCTCAAACCGCAATTCCCCCTCGTCCGCGAAGCCTCGCTCGCTTTTGCCACTCATGCGCTCGAACTTGAAGGCTACGAAGCCGATGACCTCATCGCCACCTATGCCGATATGGCCGACAAAGCCGGCGCACGCTGCACCATTGTCTCCTCTGACAAAGACCTGATGCAGCTTGTGACCGACCGCGTGATCATGCTCGACACAATGAAAAACAAGACGCTCGACATCGCCGCCGTGCACGAGAAATTCGGCGTTGGGCCAGAGCGCGTGGTCGATGTCCAGTCGCTCGCCGGTGACAGCGTGGACAATGTCCCCGGCGCCCCCGGCATCGGCATCAAAACCGCTGCCCTCCTGATCAATGAATATGGCGACGTCGACACATTGCTCGCCCGCGCCGAAGAGATCAAACAGCCCAAACGCCGCCAGACCCTGATCGACCATGCCGAACAGGTCCGCATCTCGCGCGATCTCGTCACCCTCAAGCGCGATGTCCCGCTCACCGTGCCGCCCGAAGATCTCGCCGTCGCTGATCCCGACCCCGAACCGCTCATCGCTTTCCTCGAAAAAATGGAGTTCCGCACCATCACCCGCCGCGTGCGCGAAGCCCTCGAACTTGAAGGCGTCCTCGAAGAAGCCGAACCCCAGGCCCAGAGCGTTGACCGCACAGCCTATGAAACCGTCACCACCAAAGCCCGTCTCGACCATTGGATCGAACGCGCCCGCGAGGTCGGCATCTTCGCCATCGACACCGAAACCGACAGCCTTGACGCCGTCGCCGCAAAGCTTGTGGGACTCTCCCTCGCCACCGCGCCCAACGAGGCCTGCTACATCCCGCTCGCCCATATCGACCCCGAAGGGGCAGGGGGCATGTTCGAAGCCGCCGCCCCCGAACAGATCAAGCTCGAAGACGCCATCGCCGCGCTTAAGCCAATACTCGAAGACGACACCGTGCTCAAAGTCGGCCAGAACATCAAATATGACCTTACCGTGCTCGCCAATGTCGGCATCAACATCGCCCCGATAGACGACACGATGCTGCTCTCTTTCGTCCTCAATGCCGGCACCCACAATCACGGCATGGACACGCTCTCGGCGCGCTATTTCGACCACACGCCCATTGCGTACAAGGCCGTCTGCGGCACCGGCAAATCGCAAATCACCTTCGACCGCGTGCCGCTCGACAAGGCGACCGAATACGCCGCCGAAGACGCCGACATCACGCTGCGCCTCTGGCATCTGTTCAAGCGCAAACTGCCCGAAGCCCGCGTCACCACCGTCTACGAAACTCTAGAGCGCCCGCTCGTGCCCGTCATCGCCAATATGGAACAACAGGGCATCAAGGTTGACCGGCAGACCCTCTCCGAACTGTCCTCCGACTTCGCCCAGCGCATGGCCGCCCTCGAGGCCGAAGCCTACGAGCAGGCAGGCGAGAGCTTCAATATGGGTAGCCCGAAACAGCTCGGCGAAATCCTATTCGACAAGATGAGCATAGAAGGCGGCAAGAAAACCAAAACCGGCGCATGGCAAACCGGCGCGGACATTCTCGAAGACCTCGCCGCCCAAGGCCATGACCTCCCGCAGACCATCCTAAAATGGCGCTCCTTGTCCAAGCTCCGCTCGACCTACACCGAAGCCCTGCAAGCGGCCATCAACGAGACCACCGGCCGCGTCCACACCAGCTTCGCTATGGCCGCAGCCCAAACCGGCCGCCTCTCAAGCTCTGATCCGAACCTGCAAAACATCCCGATACGGACAGAAGAAGGCCGCAAAATCCGCCACGCCTTCATCGCCGAACCCGGCCATGTCCTGATCTCGGCGGACTATTCCCAAGTCGAACTGCGCCTCTTGGCCCATATCGCCGGCATAGACGCCCTGCGCGACGCGTTCAAAGCCGGACACGACATCCACGCCATGACCGCAAGCGAAATGTTCGGCGAACCCATAGAAGGCATGGACCCGATGATGCGTCGCCGCGCCAAGGCGATCAATTTCGGCATCATCTACGGCATTTCCGCCTTCGGCCTCGCCCGCCAGCTCGCCATCCCCCAAGGCGAAGCGCGCGACTATATCAAAGCCTATTTCGAAAAATTCCCCGGCATCCGCAAATATATGGACGACACCAAAACCTTCGCCACCGCCCACGGCTATGTCGAAACCGTGTTTGGCCGTAGACTGAACATCGACTTGAAAAACGCCAAAGGCCCAAGCCGGGGTTTCGCCGAACGCCAGGCCATCAACGCACCCATCCAGGGCTCTGCCGCCGACGTCATCAAACGCGCCATGATCGCCATGCCAACCGCCCTAAGCGGGGCAGGGCTCAAAGCCCGCATGCTCCTGCAAGTCCACGACGAACTGATCTTCGAAGCCCCCGAGGCCGAAGCCGACGCCACAATCGCCCTCGTCAAGAAAACAATGGAAGGGGCGGCGGCCCCCGCCCGCGAATTGTCCGTCCCCCTCATCGTAGAAGCCCAAGCCGCCAGCAATTGGGGCGACGCGCATTGATTGTGATATACTGTTGTTGGAGGTGAGAATGGAGCAATTACAGATCGTAGCTTTTTTGACTTTGATCTTCGTGTGTCTGGCCGTCGCGTTTTGGAGATTGTCAACGAGAGGAAACTCTTCGAAAAGAGCGTTTACGCCAGATCCAGAAGTATGGATCGCTAAAGAAGGCCCCAGAAGACTAGATGCATTCCGGGGGCCATTAGAAGACTTTGACTATTCCCAACAAGATTTGATGAATTCTTTCATCAATAAGTCTCTCGTAAAAAATGTCTCGTTTGAGAACTCTAGTTTAAGTGGCTCTCGAATGTGTTGGAATGACTTTGAGCAGGTCAATTTCAAGGGAACCTCGCTTTCCGAATGTGATATGCGGGCGTCTATTTTTGAAGACTGCGATTTTGAAGGTGCGGATTTGACAAAAACAGACTTACGACGGTCTTCCTTTGTAAATTGTCGCTTTAAGTCAGCGAATTTTGAAGGAGCAAAAATAGCAAAGGCTAGCAAAGAGAAGTTTGATTTAAGTCCTGATCAAATTGACGTTGTGGAATGGATGGAAGACGATGGCGAGGAACCTGAAGGCGGTTGAAGCTCTTCAGTTTCCCGAATGGTGTTCTCATTAAACATTGTCGCCGAAAATACCCCAGCCCCCAAATAAGGCAAAGTTAGCGACCGCTCACCCAGAAATCGCCTTGATCCGCGCCTTCTCGCGCCACATTGCTGGTTTGTAATGAAAATGACGGGGCTTCCAGCAGATGGCGAACCGTGTTTGTATAGATGGGTATTAAAGTAGGAGCGGGATATGCCAACCTTAGCGCTAGTGGATGACGACGAGAACATTGTCACCTCATTAAAAATTTTCTTTGAAGCGGAGGGTTATCAGGTCCGCACCTATT
>CALLCD010000108.1 GCA_938049795.1 uncultured Hyphomonadaceae bacterium
GATGTGCTGACGGCGATTAAATCTGGCTGTACCGTGGCCGAGGCTGGACACAGGCTGGCTGCCAATGCCGAGCGGCACCTTAAAGCGCCCACCGAGATGGCACGCCTGTTTGCGGGGTTCGAGCCTGCGCTGCGCCGGACCCTGACGATCATGGAACGCTGCAGTTTCAATCTCGATGAGCTGTCCTATGACTATCCGGATGAGCCTGTCCCTGATGGCGCGACACCGCAAAGCCATCTTGAAACGCTGACACGGCAAGGCGCGAACTGGCGCTATCCGGAGGGGGTGCCCGCCAAGGTGAAGGCCGCGCTTGAAAAAGAGCTGACACTGATTGCGGGGCTCGACTATGCGCCCTATTTTCTGACCGTGCATGATATTGTGGCCTGGGCGCGTGGGCAGGATATTCTCTGTCAGGGGCGCGGCTCGGCGGCCAATTCTGCGGTCTGCTTTTGTCTCGGCATTACCAGTGTTGATCCAAGCACGAGCGATCTTCTGTTTGAGCGGTTCTTGTCCAAAGAGCGCCGCGAGCCGCCGGACATTGATGTCGATTTCGAGCATGAGCGCCGCGAAGAAGTGATCCAGTATATTTATGGCCGCTATGGCCGTCACCGTGCGAGCCTCACCGCAACCGTGATCAGCTACCGGCCACGCTCTGCGGTGCGCGATGTGTGCAAGGCGATGGGATTGTCAGACGATATTGCCACGATGATGGCGGGTACGGTCTGGGGCAGTTGGGGCTCGGGGCTTAAAGGCGAGCAGATCCGGCAGGCGGGGCTTGATCCGGCCAATCCGATTTTGCGCCGTGCGATCCATCTGGTCCGGCAATTGATCGGATTTCCGCGTCATCTCTCCCAACATGTCGGCGGCTTTATCCTGACCCGCGACCGGCTGACCCAAACCGTGCCCATTGGCAATGCCGCTATGGACGAGCGCACGTTTATCGAATGGGACAAGGATGACATCAATGCGCTTGGCATTATGAAAGTCGATGTGCTCGCGCTTGGCATGCTGACCTGTATCCGCAAAGCCTTTGATCTGCTTGCATTGCACAAGACCATCACGCTTGATCTGGCCAGCCTGCCGCCCGAGGACAGCGCCACTTATGATATGCTCTGTCAGGGCGATAGTCTCGGCACGTTTCAGGTTGAAAGCCGTGCACAGATGAATATGCTGCCGCGCCTGCGTCCGCGCACGTTCTATGATCTGGTGATACAGGTCGCCATTGTCCGCCCCGGCCCCATTCAGGGCGATATGGTTCATCCCTATCTGCGCCGCCGCAGCAAGAAGGAAACCGTCACCTATCCGGCCCCTGCCCCCGAACATGGTCCGCCGGACGAGCTTGAGCGCATCCTCAAACGTACCCTTGGCGTGCCCCTGTTTCAGGAACAGGCCATGCAGATCTCGATTGATGCGGCCCGGTTCAGCCCTGAAGAGGCCAATGGCCTGCGCCGCGCTATGGCGACGTTTCGCAAAGTCGGCACCATACTCGATTATGAAGACAAGATGGTCAGCCGGATGGTCGCGCGCGGTTATGATCCGGTCTTTGCCAAACGCTGTTTTGATCAGGTTAAAGGCTTTGGCGAATACGGCTTTCCCGAAAGCCATGCGGCGAGCTTTGCGCTGCTGGTCTATGTGTCGAGCTGGCTGAAATGTCACCATCCGGATGTGTTCTGCGCGGCGCTGCTCAACGCCCAGCCGCTTGGCTTTTACGCGCCGGCCCAGATTGTCCGCGACGCAAGCGAGCATGGCGTCGAGGTGCGTCCGGTTGATGTTAATCTGTCTGACTGGGACAATACGCTGGAGCCTTGCGAGAGGACCGGCGACCTCTGCGCGGTGCGGCTTGGCTTCCGGCAGGTTGACGGGCTTGCCAAGGCCGATATGGAGCGCCTGATGGCGGCGCGTCTGTCGGGCTATGAGACACCAGACGCTTTGCGGCGGCGGGCGGAGCTGGGACGCCGGGCGCTGGAATTGTTGGCCGCCGCCGATGCGTTTGGTTCGATGCAGCTTGACCGGCGGGCTGCGCTCTGGGCTGTGCGCGGGGAAGCCCCGGGGACGACCCTTCCGCTGTTTGCCGCGCTTGATGTGCCAGAGCAAGGCGGCGAGCATGCCCAGCCTCTGCCGCAAATGCCTGCGTCCGAACATGTCCTGCAAGATTACCAGACAACACGCCTCTCGCTCAAAGCCCATCCGCTCTCTTTCCTGCGGGCGCAATATGAAAGCTATGGACTGTCTACGCTGGCCGAAGCGACCTCGGCGCGCAATGGGGCACGGGTGCGCAGCGCGGGGGTTGTGCTCGTCCGGCAAAAACCCGGCTCGGCCAAGGGCGTGTTCTTTGTCACGCTGGAGGACGAAACCGGCATTGCCAATCTCGTTGTCTGGCCGCGCATTGGCGAGATTTACCGCCCCGTCCTGATGGGCGCGCGGATTATGCTGGTCAATGGCCGCATCCAGACGGCTGACAATGTGACCCATATCGTTGTCGAGCAATTGATTGACCGGACCCATGATCTCGACCTGCTCTCCGAAGCCCATGGCGCGAGCCTAACCACCCAAGACCCGCTTGCGCATATTCTGGCCCCGGCCGATCATGGCAAAAGCCCCGTTCAGGCCCGCGTCCACCGGCCCAGGCGCGCCGACCCTGCCGCCCCGCTTCTCTTGCCTGCGCCACCCTCCACACCTGCCCCCAA
>CALLCD010000109.1 GCA_938049795.1 uncultured Hyphomonadaceae bacterium
TCGCACAGATCAATCGAATCATATTCGATCTCCGTGTAAGGGTTCACATTTGCATTCTACAATCGTGTCCTTCTGTCGTTCACCCTAAGCGAAGAGTTCAAAAAAGCACACCTCTAAGTTAAAGTTTTTGCAGTTCAGGGGGTTCGAGCCAAAAAAATGGGCCGACCCCTGAGAAGTGATCGGCCCGAATCGCTCGGTCTGGAAAGGATGGTCGCGCGTTATATCTGCCGCACACGGAACACTACCGCATTACGAGCACGCGCAGGACCCGCACTCTAATTGCGCGCCTTGTCGACCAGCCGGTCATTTTGCGCCCAGTGCATCATGCCGCGCAGTTTTTCGCCGACCTCTTCGATCAGATGATCATTCATCCGCGCGCGTTTGGCGTGGAAGCTTGGCGCACCGGCCTGATTTTCGAGCACCCAGTTGCGCGCAAATGTGCCGTCCTGAATGTCAGTGAGAATTTTCTTCATCTCGCGCTTGGTCCGGCTATCGACCACGCGCGGACCGGAGACATATTCGCCATATTCGGCGGTGTTCGAGATCGAATAATTCATGTTCGCAATCCCGCCCTCATAGATCAGATCGACGATGAGTTTCGTTTCGTGCAGGCATTCGAAATAAGCCATTTCCGGCGCATAGCCCGCCTCGACAAGCGTCTCGAACCCCGCCTTGATCAGTTCGACAATCCCGCCGCACAGGACCGCCTGCTCGCCGAACAAATCGGTCTCCGTCTCTTCCTTGAAGCTCGTCTCGATGACGCCCGCGCGGGTGTTACCGATGGCTTTGGAGTAAGAGAGAGCGACATCTTTTGCGGTGCCGGTTGCGTCCTGATGGATCGCGACGAGCCCCGGCAAGCCAAAGCCCATCTGGTATTGCGCGCGCAAAGTGTGGCCCGGGCCTTTCGGCGCAGAGAGGGAAATATCGACCCCGTCCATCGGGCGGATGAGATTGTAGTGGATGTTAAATCCGTGTCCGAACATAATGTGTTGCCCCGCGCGGACATGCGGCTCGATCTCATTGGCCCAGAGCACGGCCTGCAACTCGTCAGGGATCAGGATCATCACCACATCGGCCCATTGGGTCGCCTCGGCCGGCGTCTTGACGGTCAGCCCTTCTGCCTCACATTTGGCCCGCGACTTGGACCCCTCCTGCAGTCCGACGCAAATGTCGGTCACACCGCTATCGCGCGCATTCAACACATGCGCATGCCCCTGCGAGCCATAGCCAATGACTGCCACTTTCTTAGATTTGATCAGCGCAAGGTCTGCGTCGTTTTCATAGTAGATGTTCATTTTGGGGGTTACTCCTGAGTATTTCCTGAATCTTCAATCCAGCTGTCTGGAAAAATCGAACGACCTCTATCAAGGACAATTAAGTGATGCTTACTTGCTGCTAATTCCGTTTGGAATATGCACTCATAAGTGGGGTTAGCTTCAGACAATCTCACGACTGTGCTTATTTTAGAACCGGAACGGTCCGCATAAGAAACATGGTAAATGGCGGAACCTCTGCTAAAGAACCCACTCCCATACCAGCCTGCCGTTCGTAAAGTATCTGATAAATCTCCGAGAACACTGGCGTACGGCTCTAATTCAAAATCGTGATATTGGTCACCATTTACAAACACAGTGAAATAATTTGCCGTTCCGCCATTATAATCGACATGAAGCACCTCTTTAACACCGTCACCATCAAGATCTATTTCACTGGTCCGACTGAGATAGCGCTGAGAAAACGTGTCCTTGTCACCTCCTGGATGACTAGACTTGGAAGCTTCTAAAGCAATAAACTCACATACCGAAAGCTCAGTTTTATCAGAAGGATGTCGCTCCTGCGATAACCCTTTGCATCCTGCCACTAACAAAACAGTCGCTAATAGATGGCCACCAACACTCACCCCTTCTCTCCCCCGCGCTTGATGCTCAGCACGCCGGTGCGCGACAGTTCGACCAAGCCGAGCGGGCGCATCAGTTCGCGGAACTGGTCGATCTTGTCGCTGGCGCCGGTCAGTTCGAAGATGAAGCTGGCGGTGCCTGTGTCGATGACATTGGCGCGGAAAATCTCGGCAATGCGCAGCGCTTCGACGCGTTTTTCGCCAGTACCCGACACTTTGAACAGAGCCAGTTCGCGCTCGACGCCGCGTTTGGATTTCGTAATGTCGATCACTTGCCCGACAGGTACGAGCCGCAAGAGCTGCGCTTCGATCTGTTCGAGCGTGTGCGGTGTGCCGGAGGTGACAATGGTGATGCGCGAGCGGTGGCGCGTCTCGTCCACTTCGGCCACGGTCAGGCTCTCGATATTGTAGCCGCGCGCAGAGAACAGCCCGACAACGCGCGCCAGCACGCCGGGCTCATTGTCCACCATCACGGCGAGGGTGCGCCGCTCGACCTCTTCGTCCGTATGGGACATATCATATGCGCTTGGCGGGCTCGTGTCCGGCTCAGTCATCTTCGTCATTCTCGTCCGCTTTGAACACATAGGGCCGGTTGCTTTGCAGCTCGGCGCGCAGCACGCTGGTTAAGCGGCGCGCTTCATCCTGATGGGTTTTGCGCTGGCGATTGTAGCGCCCGACAATCTCGTCGCGCTGGCGCGGGTCAAGATGGGCCTGCAATTCGGACACGACCAGCCGTCGGCAGCGATTGATAAATTCCGGATTGCCAGCATGGGGCGGCTCAATGCCCTTTAGCTCGAGATGCGCAAAAATCATGGCTTCGAGAATGGGCGGGCGCGAGCCGCGAAAAGCCGCTTCCTTGTGCGTGCCCTTTTTATGCTCATCAATATTGGGGAAAAACATCCGCCCGCGATCGGCCAGTGCGGACAATTCCTGGGCCACGCGCAACCGGTCCTCGCCAAAGGTCAGCGTGCGCGTCGTCGCGGCCACCCCTTCGGCTTCGGCCAACGCATTGATCGCTTCATCGCCCCAGGCAAGGCTCGCTTCATCGAGGCGTTGGCGCAGCGTTTCTTTGAGGATTTTGCGCTGCTTGCGCGTTTCTCGACTGGAGAAATACGCCCCGAACAAGGCCACAATCGCCGAGACGCCCGCCACAACCGCCTCGCGGTGCTGATTAAGCAGACCGATAATATCGTCCATCCCGAACCTCCCAATCGTCGCGCCCCTGAGCCGCGGAGAAAAGGCTAGCACTCTCGGTCGCATCACACCAGTTTCCGTCCTGCTTCGTCAATCTCGTCGCCGGTAATTTCGGCCAAGATCATCTCATTGTGCGCCGCGCCCGAGGGGATCATGGGCAGGCAATTTTCGGCTTTGGTGACACGGCAATCAAAGATTACCGGACCGTCATAGGCAATCATTTCCTCGATTTTGGCGTCAAGTTCGGCGGGCGTGTCGCAGACAATGCCATGTCCGCCATAGGCTTCGGCGAGTTTGACGAAGTCCGGCAGGGCTTCGGAATAGGAGTGCGAATAGCGCTCGCCATGCAAGAGCTGTTGCCATTGGCGCACCATGCCCATCCACTCATTGTTGAGAATGAAAATCTTGATCGGCAATTTGTGCTGCACGGCGGTGGACATTTCTTGCATCACCATTTGCACGCTGGCCTCGCCCGCAATGTCGATGACGAGCGCGTCGGGGTGGGCCGCCTGCACACCAATCGCCGCCGGTAAGCCATAGCCCATCGTGCCCAGCCCGCCAGAGGTCATCCAGCGGTTTGGCGCTTCGAAATGATAATGCTGGGCAGCCCACATCTGATGCTGGCCAACTTCGGTGGTGATATAAGTGTCGCGGGATTTGGTCAGCTCATAGAGCCGTTCAATGGCATATTGCGGTTTGATCTCGTTCTGGCTTGGCTCATAGCCGAAACAGTCTTTTGCGCGCCAGACTTCAATCTCGGCTTTCCATTTATCCAGAGATGGCGGCTTGGTTTTGGAGACAGTCCAGCCCGCAAGCAATGCGGTCAGCGCTTCGGCGCAATCGGCAATGATCGGCAGGTCTACCGGCACAATTTTGTTCACCGATGACGGGTCAATGTCGATATGGATTTTCCGCGAGCCGGGCGAGAACGCGTCGATGCGCCCCGTCACACGGTCATCAAACCGCGCGCCGACGCAAATCATCAGGTCGCAATCATGCATGGCATTGTTGGCTTCATAGCTGCCATGCATGCCTAACATGCCAAGCCAGTCTGAGTGGGACGCTGGAAATGCGCCAAGCCCCATCAGGGTCGAGGTGACCGGAAAGCCCGTCGCCGCCTGAAGCTCGCGCAAGGCCTCGCTCGCTGCCGGACCGGAATTGATTACCCCGCCGCCCGTATAGAAGACAGGGCGCTTGGCCGCTTTCATCATCTGCACCGCTTTTGCAATTGCAGACGGGTCGGGCATGGTTTTGGGCTGATAGGTCGGCAGGCTGACGCTCTCCTTGCCATGATAGGTGCCGGTGGCAAACTGGACATCTTTGGGAATGTCGATCACCACGGGGCCGGGTCTTCCGGACGTTGCGACATGGAACGCCTCATGGATCGTGGTTGCGAGGTCTTCGACATCCATGACGAGATGATTGTACTTCGCGCAGCACCTTGTAATGCCTACCGTGTCGCATTCCTGAAACGCGTCGGTGCCGATCAAATGGCTGGGCACTTGCCCTGTGATCACGACCATCGGGATCGAATCCATCATCGCGTCGGCAATGGGCGTCACCATATTGGTCGCCCCTGGGCCCGATGTGACGAGCGCCACCCCGCACCCGCCGGTCGAGCGCGCATAGCCTTCGGCGGCATGGCCTGCGCCTTGCTCGTGGCGGACGAGGATATGCTCGATCGACTGGCCGTCTTCGCTGTGGAGCGCGTCATAGATCGGCAGCACCGCCCCGCCCGGATAGCCGAACATCACCTCGACCCCCTGCTCCTTGAGCGCACGGATCACCATTTGCGCGCCCGTCATGGTTTGCGCCTTTTTGCCAGTTTTGCTCGCGGGTTTGGTGGGGGTCGCCGTGGTCATCAATCACTCCTCAAAAAGTTACGGCCAAAGAAAAAGGCTCCCTTGGGAGCCTCGAATGTCGTGCGCCTGTCTCCAGCCAAAGGGCCGGGCAGACGCTACATCACAAGTACGACAATGTTCAGGTACATAATAAGCATTCCTAAGTTGGCTGAGGCATAACTTGCCTTTCATCCCCCGTCAACCTCTCTATAAAGGGCAAAAATCACCTTTGCGCGCTTTTCGATGTCTTCGCTCGGGATTCTGGGCCAAAACGGGAATTGCCGCCCGATCCATGTGAACTGCCGCTTGGCATAGCGCCGCGTGTCGCGCTTGGCGTTTTCGGCGGCATCCTCGGCGCTCATCTCGCCGCGCAGATAGGCCGCGAGCCACGGCATTCCATGTGCTTTCATGGCGGGCAGTTGCGGGTCGAGCCCACGCGCCACCAGTCCGCGCGCCTCATCCATCGCGCCCTCGATCATCATAGCGCCGAACCGCCGGTCAATCCGCGCATAGAGTTTCGCGCGCGGCGGCGTCAGGGCCACGCCAAGCCATTCGCCCTCTTCGAGCACGGGCCGCGTCCGCTGACCCTGAAAGGCCGAGATCGGTTTGCCGGTCGCCATCCAGACTTCATAGGCGCGCGCCAGCCTTTGCTTGTCGCCCTCTTTGAGGCGGTGCGCGGTGTCCGGA
>CALLCD010000110.1 GCA_938049795.1 uncultured Hyphomonadaceae bacterium
CAATATGTCGAGCAATGCCAAAGCGGGCATATTGCGCGGACTGCACTATCAGGATGAGCGTGCGCCTGAGGCCAAATTCCTACGCTGCATCAATGGCGCGGTTTATGATGTCATTGTTGATATGCGTCCGGGCTCGGAGACATATTTGCAATGGTTCGGTGTCGAATTGAGCGCCGAGAACCGGAAAGCCATCCTCGTCCCGCCGCTCTTTGCCCACTCTTACCTATCGCTGACCGATGGTGCGGAAGTCTTTTATCAGACATCGCATGTCTATGCCCCCGAGGCCGAGCGCGGCGTGCGCTATGATGATCCAAGCCTCGGGATCAAATGGCCGCGCCCAATCCTCGACGTATCCCCAAAAGACAAGGCCTGGCCCGATCTCACAGAGCAGGGGCTCGCCTGATGACCAAAATTATCCTCGTCACCGGCGCCACCGGCTTTATCGGACGCAACACACTGGTTCCGCTCATGGAGCGCGGCTTCGAAGTGGTCGCGCTGACCAGTCGCAACCCTGAAAATACCGTGCCCGGTGTCCGCTATGTGCAATGTGACCTCAGCGACCGCGACGCTGTGCGGGCCGTCATGGCCGAAATTGCCCCGAGCCATCTGCTGCATCTGGCATGGCGAGCGGTCGTGTCTGGTCTGTGGACCGCGCCGGAGAATATGGACTGGTTGCAAATCTCACTCGATCTGGCGCGGGCTTTTGTCGAGGCGGGTGGCAAGCGTATGACCGTGTGCGGATCGTGCGGAGATTATGACTGGACAAGCGGACTGTGTACGGAAGATGTCACACCGCTCGCGCCAAGCACATTTTACGGTCAGGCCAAAGTTGCACTCTATCAGGCGCTGACCGGATTTGCGGAGATTAATGGCGTCGAGCTGGCCTGGCCGCGCGTCTTTTTTGTGTATGGCCCGGGTGAGCATGAAAGCCGTCTTGGCGCATCCGTCGTCAAATCGCTCCTGAACGGCGAAGAGGCGCTCTGCTCACACGGCATGCAATTGCGCGACTATATGCATGTCGGCGATGTCGGGGCAGGGCTGGCGGCGCTGTCTGACAGTTCGCTGACGGGGGCTTATAATATTGCCAGCGGAGAAGCGGTGCGGGTCAAAGATGTCATCGAAGGGCTGGCCGCAGCGGCCGGAAGACCGGAGCTTGTCAAGCTTGGCGCGCGGGCTGCGCCTGCCTTCGAACCACCCCTGATTACCGCCGATATGACCAAAACACGCAAAGCCGGACTCGACTGGACCCCGCGCTTCGATATCGAATCTGGTACGCTCGACACGGTTGACTGGTTCCGAAACCAGTTGTAATCCGCGACATAGCCCGATCAAACAAAATGCCTGATTTATTGGCTATCTGAGCCATTTCAGGTATGTTTCGGGCGGGGAGCGTGTGAGGAGATTTGCGAATGATCCGCGACATTGGACGTGTTGTTGGCCGGTTAATGCTGATGAGCGGGCTTGGCTGTTTGTGTGCATTGGGTGTTGCAGCCGGACAGGGCAGTTATGGCATCGAATACGGCACCGGATTGGTGATCTGCACCGATGATGATGACAGCCGCGAAGACCAGACCGGCGCAGACTATGTCGCCTCGCGCGCCTGGGACGAGCGCGTGCTGGGCGTCAACAATTCCTGTGCCGATGAGTTGACCGATCTCGATAAGGGCGTCTGGAAACAAACGCGGCCCTTTGCTGGCGCAGATGATGACGGCCGCCGTGCGGAATTCAGAATTTACGTTCTGCATGACACCTATAATTGGGTTGGTGGGTCAGCCACCGGACTTGAGAAAGACGGTGTACCTGTCAGTCCGGCTTCTATTTTTGCGGCCCCGAATTTTAATGACCGGTTTTGTACTGCCCACGCGGCTTTCGGCATGGGCACATCGTCATCTGATGGTTCGAGGGCGGCCAATAATGCAATTTCCGGACAACGTATGGAAACGGTTGCTTCTGCACTGACAATGGTGCGTGATGCTTGTGAAGAAGGCCGTATACCAATTGTTTTTGGTGTTAATCTTGGCGAGCATGCCGAGCGGGTTGCTTGTGATGATGGTGGCGATTGTACCCCGCCGCTTGCTGATCAACGCCGTCTGATGATTATCGCTACAGAGGATCTGATCCTCGACATAAATCTGGCTCAGGCGCTTTCTTCGGGTCTGCGTGAGCAAGAAGTTTTTAAAGGCCTCGGTGTTGACCGGTACAGCCTGTTTGAAGTGAACTCATATTAGGCGCGTTCGCAGGCTACCACATAATGTCTTTGGCATAGTCACGATAGCCCGCATCATAGCTTTCCGCGTCAAAACCTTCATGCAACTCGCGAATAAATTCTCCAGCGGTGGGCGGCTTGATCGCGTCTGGTGCAGGGGACCAGAGGGCTGACCGCATCAGCGCTTTGGCGCATTGGAAGTAGACCTCTTCAATTGTGATGACGATCACGCAGGCGGGCTGTTTGCCACCCTTGTCGAACCGGCCTTTAAGCTCTGGTTCCGCACTCAGCACAGCGCGGCCATTGATGCGGACGACATTGTCCGTGCCCGGCACCATGAACATCAGACTGATACGCCGATCACGGACGATATTGCGCAACGAGTCGAGCCGGTTATTGCCGCGCCAGTCGGGCAGGAGCAAGGTCTGCGGATCGGCAATGTCAACCACGGGCCCAGTATCCCCGCGCGGGCTGGCGTCGGTGCCCTCCGGCCCAACGGTCGAGAGAATGCAGAACCGCGCCGCATTAATCCATGCCGAATACATCGGCGTCAGGCGGGACTGGACTTTATCGAGAGCGGCTTGTTTGGGCGCACCATAAAGGCTTTCGAGCGCCTCGATTGTGTCAATGATGCTCATGGCTTTGGCTCCTCGGCTCGTAGCTGTTTCAGGCGCGCTTCGAGAACCTCTTCAAGTTCTTCGGCGGAATCAATGTCGCCGAGCGTCTGGCGCAGGAAATCTCTTGTGTCGGCGGCTTCCTCGATCAGTTTTTCGAGATTGTCGCGGTGCTGCCATGTCTCCTCGATCATTTTGAAATCATAGCGCAAAAAGGCGTCCATCAGCCGGTCCGAGCGATCCTTGTCATAGCCGAGAAAGCGTAGCGTCTCCCGCCCCATCGCAAGCGCGGCGCGGGCGGTTTCCCGCTCGACAAAATCGACCTCCAACGCCATCAGATCGAACATATGCGTCCGGTTGCGCGCGCGGGCGACAAGCTTGGCCTGCGGAAAATGCTCCTTACAGATGCGCGCGGCTTTCAGGACATGGTCGGTATTGTCTATGGAAATCACGATGACTTTCGCCATGCCCGCACCGGCCGAGCGCAACAGGTCAATATCGGTCGCGTCGCCATAGAAAACGCGGCTGTCAAACTGGCGGATAAATTCGATATGGTCGCCATCATGGTCGATCAGCGTCGCCGGGATGTTCTGGGTGTGCAGCAAGCGATGGGCAATCTGGCCCAGCCGGCCATAGCCGAGAATAAGTACCGTACCCTGTTCATCGACAGGACTGTCGCCGGTCCGTTTGGAGCTCGAGAAACGCGGTGCGATCAGCGTGTTATAGCCGATGAGCAGGATCGGTGTCATCGCCATAGACAGCGCGATAATGGCGCTCGCCTGCGTGATCAGTTCGGCGGGCAACAGGTTTTCCGCGCGGGCAAATTGGAACAGGACAAAGCCGAACTCGCCCGCCTGACACAAGAGTACCGCCATCAAAAGCGCGGTCGAATTGCCAAGCCCGAAAATCCGCCCGACGCCATAGAGGATGACAAATTTGATCGCCATCAAACCCAACACACCAAACAGGATCAGGACCGGATCAGCCGCCACCACCCCCAGATCAAGCGACATGCCGACGGACATAAAGAACAATCCAAGCAGCAGCGCCTTGAACGGCTCAATGTCGCGCTCAAGCTGATGGCGGTATTCGGAGTCCGCCAGCACAACCCCGCCCAGAAATGCCCCGAGCGCTGCGGACAGGCCTAACCATCCCATCATCAAGGAGGCCCCGACCACGAGCGCCAGCGCAATCGCAGTAAAAATCTCCCGCACGCCCGAGCGTGCAATCAGACGAAAGAGCGGCTTGAGCAAAAGACGGCCAGCGATGATCATGCCGACAAAAACCCCGATGACCGATGCGCCATACCAGATGCCCGACGGCTGCGGCATGATGAAATCCGCTGCGCTGTGCCTGTCAGCATCGTGGCTTTGAGCGGGCGCAAGCTCTGTCGTCGGTAGATCACCGCCAGACAGCGCAGCGAGGAGCGGAAGCGCGGCAATCATGGCGATCACAATCACGTCCTGGAACAAGAGGATGGCAAAGCCCGATTGCCCGCCATGTGTCTTGAGCAGATTGCGCTCCTCCATAATTTGCAGCGCCACCGCCGTCGAAGACAGGGCGAGCGCCATGCCAAGCGCAAGCGCCGCGCTCGCAACAAGGCCAAGCACAACCAGTCCGCCCGTCAGCGCCATAAGCGTCAGCCCGACTTGCAAGCCGCCAAGCCCGATCAACTTCCCGCGCATCTGCCACAAATGCGCAGGCCGCAACTCCAGCCCGATTAGAAACAGCATCATGACGACGCCGAACTCGCTAAAATGCAATACGGTCGCGGGCTCCGTGATCAGTTTCAGCCCCGACGGCCCGATCAGAATACCCGCAAGGATATAGCCAATGATCGGTCCGAGCCCGGCAAGCTTTGACAAGGGCACAATCATGCTCGCCGCAGCAAGCAGGATAAACACGAATAGAAGGCTAGCGGGATCCATCAGCGCCCCTCTCTTGCTTGCGACCAAAGCCCCATATTAGAGCCTTGCGCGCAGAGCGCCAGTGTCGCCGCCCGAAGCGGGGAGTGCGTTAGATGTCCAGCAGCAGGCTTTTAGATATCCAGCAGCAGGCGCTCGGGATCTTCCAGCGCTTCCTTGACGCGCACGAGGAAGGTCACCGCCTCTTTGCCATCGACAATGCGGTGGTCATAAGACAGCGCCAGATACATCATCGGCCGGATCACAACCTGCCCATTGATCGCCACAGGGCGCTGCTCGATCCGGTGCAGGCCAAGCACGCCCGATTGCGGCGGATTGAGAATGGGTGTGGACATCAGCGAGCCATAAACCCCACCATTGGTGATGGTGAACGTGCCGCCCTGCATGTCCGCGATTGACAGATCGCCATCGCGCGCCTTTCGGGCAAGCTCGCCCAGCGCGCTTTCGACACCGGCGAGCGACAAGGCGTCCGCGTCACGGATCACCGGCACGACCAGACCTTTGTCTGTGCCCACGGCCATGCCGATATCGAAATGGTTCTTGTAGATAATGTCGGTGCCATCAATCTCGGCATTGACGGCGGGGATTTCTTTCAGGGCGCTGACGACGGCCTTGGTGAAAAAGCCCATAAAGCCGAGCTTGACGCCGTGCTTTTCGACAAAGCTCTCTTTGTATTTCTTCCGCAGATCCATGATCTCGGTCATGTCCACATCATTGAATGTGGTCAGCATGGCCGCGCTGTTTTGGGCTTCTTTCAGGCGTCGTGCGATGGTCTGGCGCAGGCGGGTCATGCGGACGCGTTCTTCGCGCGGGCCGGTCGGGCGCGGTTTGGCGCTTGCGGCCGCTTGCGGGGCTGGCGCAGCGGCGGGGGCCTTTTTGACGAAAGCCATAGCGTCCGCTTTGGTTGCGCGGCCATCGCGGCCTGTGCCCGGAATACTGTGCGCATCGGTGCCCGCTTCGGCGGCAATCCGGCGCACCGATGGCGCAACGGGCGGCTCGCTTGTGTGCTGTTGCTCGGCGGAACTGGTGTGCTGATCGGGCATTGTATGCTGGTCTGGTGTGCTTGCCGCGCTGCCCGAACCGCCGGTTGCGATATGTCCGAGAATGGCGTCCGGTGTCACGCTGTCACCTTCGGCAAAGAGCCATTTTTCAATCACGCCATCCGCCGGTGCGGCCACTTCGAGCGCGACTTTGTCGGTTTCGATCTCGACAATGGTTTCGTCTTTGGCCACCGCGTCGCCGGGCTGTTTGAGCAAGGCGCCCACTGTGCCTTCGGTCACACTCTCGCCCATGCTTGGCACCATGATATAGGCGACCGAGCTTGCCCCGCTCGATGCGGCTGGGGCAGGGGCGGGCTTGGGTGCAGGGGTAGGGGCAGGCGCGGGCGCAGGTTCGGCTTTGATCGAGGCCGCGCGCAGTTCGGGCTTGGGGGCTGCTTTCGGGGCGGCAGCGTCCGCTTTGCCATTCAAATGCGCCAGCATGGCTCCAATCTCGACCGTATCGCCTTCCTCGGCGACGATCTCAGACAGGATACCATCTTCTGGCGCGGACACTTCGACGGAGACTTTATCCGTTTCCAGCTCGACCAGCACCTCGTCCCGAACCACTTTGTCGCCAGCGGCTTTGAGCCATTTGCCAACGGTCGCTTCGGTTACGGATTCACCCAGTACAGGTACGGTAATATCGGTCATGTCTTGTCCCATCTCGTGGCGGTATGTGTGGTCAAAGCCAGAATGGCCTTAATAATTGCTGAAAATGTCATCTACTTTGGTCTCGCCGAGCGCTTGATCGAGAAACGCGGCCTTTTCTTCATTGTGTTTGGACAACAGGCCCGTCGCGGTTGCAGCGGCCGGTGCGCGGCCAACATAGCATGGACGCGGCGCTTTGATGCCCGCTTGTCCGGCGCACCATTCGATCTCGTCGCGAATGAAAGTCCAGCCGCCCATATTGCGCGGCTCTTCCTGACACCAGACCATTTCGGCATTCTTGAAGCGTGACAGCTCCTTGATCATCGCTTTGCGCGGCACCGGATAAAGCTGTTCGATGCGCAACAGATAGACATCATCCACCCCGCGCGCCTCGCGCTCTTCGAACAGGTCATAATAGACCTTGCCCGAACACAGAACGACGCGGCGAATGTCCTTGTCTTCGGCCAGCCTGACCTCGCCTTCGCGGCCGGGGGTTTCGGCATCATCCCACAAAATCCGGTGGAAAGAGGAGGTCGAACCGAGATCGTCAAGCGCAGAGGTTGCCAGCTTCGCCCGCAGCAGGGATTTCGGCGTCATGATAAAGAGCGGCTTGCGGAACTCGCGATGGATCTGCCGCCGCAAAGCGTGGAAGTAATTGGCTGGCGTGGTCAGATTGCACACCTGCATATTGTCCTCGGCGCACATTTGTAAGAAGCGCTCCATACGGGCAGAGGAATGTTCCGGGCCTTGGCCTTCATAGCCATGCGGCAACAGGCAGACAAAGCCGGACATGCGCAGCCATTTGCGCTCGGCGGAGGAAATGAACTGGTCGAAGAAGACCTGCGCGCCATTTGCAAAATCGCCAAACTGGGCTTCCCACAAGGTCAGCGTGTTCGGGTCGGCCAGCGAGTAGCCATATTCAAACCCGACAACGGCCTCTTCGGACAGAAGGCTGTCGATCACTTCATATTGGGCCTGGGTGTCATTGAGCTGGTTGAGCATGGTTGTCCGCTCGCCCGTATTCTGGTCGACAATATGTGAGTGGCGCTGGGAGAATGTCCCGCGTCCGCAATCTTGCCCGGACAGGCGCACCGGATAGCCTTCGTCGAGCAGGGTCGCAAAAGCGAGATGTTCTGCCGTCGCCCAGTCGAGCCCTTCGCCGGAACTGACCGCTTTCGACCGCGCGTCGATCACGCGTTTGAGGGTGCGGTGCGGAGTAACGCCGTCCGGAATGGTGGTAAACGCCTTGCCGAGCGCTTTAAGCCGTTTGATCGACACGCCGGTCTTGCCGCGCCGGTCATCATCTTCGGGCAGGGCAAAGCCTTTCCATTCGCCGTCAAGCCAGTCGGGCTCTTGCACGTCAATGGATTTGCCATCCTCGAACGCCTTGTCGAGCTTGTCGGCAAAGGCGCTGACCTCCGCGCTGACCTCATCGGCGCTGACAATCCCCTCGGAGACCAGCCGATCAGAATAAATCTCGCGCGTGGACGGATGGCCCTTGATGGTCTTGTACATGATCGGCTGGGTGAACATGGGTTCGTCACCCTCATTATGCCCGAACCGGCGATAGCAGAACATGTCGATGACGACATCCTTGCCAAACTTCTGGCGATACTCGGTGGCGACTTTGGCGACATAGGTGACCGCTTCGGGGTCATCGCCATTGACGTGGAAAATCGGCGCTTGCACCATCAGGGCAACATCAGACGGGTAGGGCGAGGAGCGCGAGAATTGCGGGCTGGTCGTAAAGCCGATCTGATTGTTGATGATGAAATGGATCGTCCCGCCCGTCCGGTAGCCGGCCAGCCCCGACAATGCGAAACATTCCGACACCACGCCCTGACCGGCAAAGGCTGCATCGCCATGCAGAAGAAGCGGCATCACTTCGGCGCGCCTGGCCGCTTTGTCCTCGCGCTTGAGCCGTGCCTGTTTGGAGCGCGACTTGCCAAGCACGACCGGATCAACCGCCTCGAGATGGGAAGGGTTGGCATTCATCGACAAATGAACTGAGTTGCCATCAAATTCGCGGTCGGAACTTGCGCCGAGGTGGTATTTCACATCGCCCGAGCCAAACTCGCCCGCCCCTTGCGTCGAGCCGCCCTGAAATTCGTGGAAAATATTCTCATACGGCTTGCCCATCACCGCGCCGAGCATGTTGAGCCGGCCTCTATGGGCCATGCCGACAACAATCTCTTTGACGCCCAGCGCGCCGCCACGTTTGATGATCTGTTCGAGCGCAGGCACCGCCGCTTCACCGCCATCAAGGCCGAACCGTTTGGTGCCCGGATAGCGCTTGTGCAAAAAGCGCTCAAAGGCTTCCGCTTCGATCAGCTTGGACAGAATCGCTTTCTTGCCCTCATGGGTGAACGCAACGCCCTTGTCGGGGCCTTCGATCCGTTCCTGTAGCCAGCTTTTCTCGTCCGGATTGGAAATGTGCATGAACTCGATGCCAATGGTCTGGCAGTAGGTCCGCTGCAAAATATCGAGCATTTCGCGCGGGGTCGCGCTTTCAAGGCCGAGATAGCCATCGATAAAGATCTGGCGGTCCATATCATCGGGGCCAAACCCGTAACTTGCCGGATCAAGCTCGGGCTGGTTGCCGAAATCTTCCAGTCCGAGCGGGTCGAGCTTGGCCGCCAAATGGCCGCGCATCCGGAAGGCGCGGATCATCATCAGCGCATGGATCGAGTCCTTGACCGATTGGGAAATGTCTTCGGCCGAAGCGCGCGGAGCTTTGGCTTTCAGCTTGCTTTCAAGTTTTGGCTCGACCAGCGCCCAATTGCCGTCAAAGGCGGCCGTCTCGTCGGGTTGGGTGTCGGCGGGCCAATCGGTGCGTTTCCAGCTGGCTCCTTCAGCATTGCGCGCGGCGTCTTCGGCTGTGTCGTCAAGATCGCGGAAAAAACTCTGCCAGCTTTCAGGCACCGAGGAGGGATCTTTGGCGAAGGCCGCTTGCATCTGTTCGAGATAGGCTGCGTTTCCGCCGTAGAGAAAGGCGCTTCCAAGGAAGAGCTCGTTCTGGTCGCCGCGCGCGCCGTCTTTGGGCGTTCCGTCATCTGCAGCCATGGTCATATATCCTGTTCAAGGCGTTTTTGGGCTCGGACGCAGGCCAAGGGGAGGTGCCGGACGTCCGAAAGTGTTGTCTGTTCTGCGCTTCGGGCGAGGCGAGCCGCCCGAAGCAGATTTTGTCGGCCAAAATGGCCTTTAGCCTTTGAGCACGTCCATCATGGTCGTGCCGAGGCGTGCAGGACTTGGCGAGACACGAATGCCGGCCGCTTCCATTGCCGCTATCTTATCCTCAGCCCCGCCCTGACTGCCACTCACAATTGCGCCAGCATGGCCCATTGTCCGGCCAGGAGGCGCCGTTCGGCCCGCAATAAAGCCAACCATTGGCTTCGAGCGACCTTTTGCAGCCTCGTCCTTGATAAATTGCGCCGCTTCTTCTTCTGCCGAGCCGCCAATTTCTCCAATCATAATAATCTGTTTGGTCTCATCATCGGCCAAAAACATTTCCAGCATGTCAATAAATTCGGTGCCCTTGACCGGGTCCCCGCCAATACCAACCGCCGTGGTCTGGCCGAGCCCGACCTGACTGGTCTGATAGACCGCCTCATAGGTCAGCGTGCCCGACCGCGAGACCACCCCGACAGAGCCTTTCTGGAAGATCGACCCGGGCATAATGCCGATTTTGCACTGCTCGGGGGTCAGAACGCCCGGGCAGTTCGGCCCAATCAGGCGCGAATTGGATTTGTCGAGCTTGGCTTTGACGCGCACCATATCAAGCACGGGCACGCCCTCGGTGATGCAGATGATCAGCGGAATTTCCGCCTCAATCGCTTCTTCAATGGCTGAAGCGGCCCCCGCTGGCGGGACATAGATCACCGACGCATCGGCCCCTGTAACCTCTTTGGCTTCGGCCACGGTGGTAAAGATCGGCAAAGTCTCGCCATTCGAGCCGTTCCAATTGGTGCCGCCCTTTTTGGGGTGGGTGCCAGCGACCATCATCGTATTGTGATAGGCCAGCGCCTGTTCGGTGTGGAAGCTGCCGGTTTTGCCGGTCAGGCCCTGCACAATGATCTTGGTGTCTTGGTTGATAAGTATGGACATGAATTATCTCTGAAATAAGGGATGGAAGGAGGGGGCGCCGAAGACGCTATCCCTTCACAGCGGCAACAATTTTCTGGGCGGCATCGTCCAGATCGTCGGCAGGAATGACGTTCAGGCCGGAGTTTGCGATAATCTCCTTGCCCTTTTCGACATTGGTTCCTTCAAGACGGACGACAAGCGGCACGGCGAGATTGGTTTCCTTGACCGCCTGTATCACGCCCTCGGCGATGACATCACATTTCATGATGCCGCCAAAAATATTGACCAGAATGCCTTGGACATTGGGGTCTTTCATAATGATCTTGAACGCAGCGGCCACTTTCTCGGCATTCGCGCCGCCGCCGACATCACAGAAATTGGCCGGCTCCTCGCCATAAAGCTTGATGATGTCCATTGTCGCCATCGCAAGCCCTGCACCATTGACCATGCAGCCAATTGTGCCGTCGAGCGCGATATAAGCGAGATCCCATTCGCCCGCTTCAACCTCTTTTTCGTCCTGCTCGGTCTCGTCGCGCAATTCCTCAATATCGGGATGGCGGAAGAGGGCGTTCTCATCAAAGCTCACCTTCGCGTCGAGCACGCGCAAATGGCCGTTCTCCATGACGATCAGCGGATTGATCTCCAGCATCGACATGTCCTTCTCGGTGAAGGCTTTGTAGAGAATGGGGAAGAGTTTCAGCCCGTCCTTGGCCGCTTCACCCTTGAGCTTCAGCGCCTCATTGATCTCTTGGGCCTTGGCGTCGGTCATGCCGACCGCCGGATCAATCTGGATGTTCATGATCAGGTCAGGCGTGTCATGGGCGACCGCTTCAATGTCCATGCCGCCTTCGGTCGAGGCAACCACAGCGACATTGCCGGTCTGGCGATCAACCAGCATGGAGAGGTAAAGCTCGGTCGCAATGTCCGCTCCGTCTTCGATATAGAGCCGGTTGACCTGTTTGCCCTCGGCGCTGGTCTGCGCGGTAACAAGATGATGGCCGAACATGGCCTTGGCGTGTTCGAGAACTTCATCCTTGGAAAAAGCGAGCCGGACCCCGCCTTTTTCGCCTGCGGCCGCTTCCACAAATTTACCCTTGCCGCGTCCGCCCGCATGGATTTGCGATTTTACGACCCAGAGCGGCCCCGGCAATGTATCCACCGCAGTCTGGATGTCATCAATGCTGAGGATCGGGACACCATCGGCAACGGGTGCGCCAAAGGATTTCAGGACGGCTTTCGCCTGATATTCGTGGATATTCATGTTTTCGGAAACACCTTTCGCAGAAGCGGAGAGCGCATGGGTCTGGCTCTTTCATATTGCCCTGCGCTTATACGCATGCCTGACCGCGCAAACAAGATGCTGGGTACGGTATCTACGACCCAGCATCGCGTCAGTGTTGCGAAGGCGGTGCGGGCGGCTCAGATCGTAAAGAACATAGACCACATGATCCGGCCCGGCAGGAAGCTGAACAGGCCCGCAATCAGCATGCCGCCGAGAAACATGCCGCGCATATGTTTGGCATGGGCTTTGACATCATGACGGCGCGCAGCAGCCACAGCAAATGGGAGAATAATCACCGTCCATGCGGACAGTCCATGAATCCAACTCATATGATTTCCGTTCAGCCCGACAAGGAAAAACGAACTGATCGCGGTCAAGGCCATAAACACAACCCAGCTCCAGCCAAGCCGCTTATGCACCCGCGTTCCCTTGGGCAGCCCCGAGAGCAAAAACAGACCAATGGCAAACGTCGCCACCGCGCTTGTGACATGGATCTGCAAGGCCAATGTGCCTGTGATCAGCGCGGACGGGTCAAACTCGAAGCGCAATGTCGACAGATCAACACCCTGAAGGCTGAGCCAGCTAATGCCGACATAGGCGGTGAGCGCTGTGCCCAATATGACCAGATTGCGCGGACCCGTCAGTCTCGTATCGCGGGGTCGCGGTCTGCGTGGAAATTTGAACTTTGCGGGCGCTTGGGTCGGGGCGGCGGCGTCTGACATTGATCTGGTCCTTCCATTTGGTGATGAACCAGACATGGCGTCTCGGGCGAGGTGCAGCGAGCGGATTTGCGTGGAAAGGCTGGAATCCTTCGCCAAATACAGTCAAAATCGCTCACGAAGCGCGAAATGCAGGGGAAAAATGCGGGATTTGCTGACAAAAGGGCTCCAGAGTCTCGGCGCAATGGCCGCTCTTGCGCTGGTTTTTGCGTGGTTTGGCGTCTATGGCACGGCGAACATGCCGATGCTACCGCGCTTCGGCTTCTGGTTCATGACGATTATTACGGGGTTCGGCGCAGGCGTTTTTGTCGAGCCTTTGGTGCGCGAGCGGCTCGGCCCACATATCAGCCTGCCGCTCCAGCTTGGCCTCATCGCTGCGCTGGTCTCGATCCCCATCACATTGCTGCTTCTGGCGATCAGCCCCGGCCCTTTGTCTCCGCTCAGGCTCACGCTGCAATATGGCTATGTGCTGGTCGTCTCGCTCGTCGTCACCGCGCTGAATTTTGCCTATATCACCCTGTCAGAGGCCAATAACGTCAACACCACCGAGACAGGTCCCGCCACCGGAGAGGGCACGGGAGAGGCCAAGAGAGAGCGGAGTGCGGACCCTGTCAAAGCCTTCCTTACCCGCCTGCCGGTGGAGTACCGCACCGCAGAACTTTATGCCATCTCCGCCGAGGACCATTATCTGCGCGTCCATACCAGTCATGGCGAGAC
>CALLCD010000111.1 GCA_938049795.1 uncultured Hyphomonadaceae bacterium
CGAGCGCAATCTGGGCGAACAGGGCCACCGCGATGATTCTTCCAAACATAAACACGACCGCCCTTCATCTTCCAAGTAGGATGCTAGGGCTTGGATGTGTCAAAATTTGGATGTTTCTGATTAGCCACCCAGCTTGATGCCTTTTTCGAGCATAAATGTCTTCAGCTCGCCGCTTTCATACATTTCGCGAACGATGTCGCAGCCGCCGACGAACTCGCCTTTGACGTAGAGCTGGGGGATGGTTGGCCAGTCGGAATAGGTTTTGATGCCCTCGCGGATGTCCTGATTTTCGAGAACATTGGTTGCGGTGTATTCCGCGCCCACCACGTCGAGGATTTGCACCACGGTCGAGGAAAAGCCGCACTGGGGGAAGGTCGGTGTGCCCTTCATGAACAGGAGAACATCATGGGCTTTGACGGCTTCATCAATGGCGGTTTGGGCTGCATCAGACATCGGGCTCGACCTTTTCGTGGCTGTAACGTGCTCTGCATGTGAGGTTTATTGCCCCAAACGTCAAGATCACGTGACACGGCTGGCGGTTTTGCGGCGGCCCTGATAGTCAGACCGGCAAAGCTCAGGAGCCGACAATATGCCAAGTCCCCATATGCCAATTCAATGCAATGACAATCTCGTCACAGACCGCCAGACCTTTGTCAGCCATCTTGAATGCGCGCTCGAAGGCACACGGGCCGAGGCGGACACGCTGCACACGCTGTCTCCGGCGGGGCGTCCGTATTGGGTGAAATATGATATGGCAGCGCTCAAGGCGCATCTGGACCGCGATACGCTTGATGCCCGTCCGCAGGATTTATGGCGTTACAGAGAAATGCTGCCCGTACGCCAGACGCAGAATATTGTCAGCCTTGGCGAAGCGGAGACCCCGCTCGTGGCGCTTGAGAATACGGCGGCCAAGCTGGGCGTGGATGGGCAGAACCTGATCGTGAAAGATGAGGGGCGGTTGCCGACCGGCTCGTTCAAGGCGCGCGGACTGGTGATGGCGATCTCTATGGCGAAAGAGCTCGGCGTCTCACAAGTTGCAATGCCGACCAATGGCAATGCGGGCGCGGCGCTGGCCGCCTATGGGACGCGCGCAGGGCTTGAGGCAATTGTGCTGTGTCCTGACAATACCCCCGAAATCAATGTCCGCGAGATCGCCGCTCAGGGCGCGCGGGTCTATCGGGTCAACGGGCTGATTGACGAGTGCGGCAAGATTGTCGGGCAGGGCTGCCGCGAACAGGGCTGGTTTGACCTCTCGACCCTCAAAGAGCCCTACCGGATTGAAGGCAAGAAAACGATGGGGCTGGAGCTCGCCCAGCAAATGGGATGGCAGGTGCCGGATGTAATCTTCTATCCCACAGGCGGCGGCACGGGCCTGATCGGCATGTGGAAGGGCTTTAACGAACTTAAAGAGCTTGGCTTTATCTCGGGCAAATTGCCGAAAATGGTGGCCGTGCAATCGACCGGCTGCGCGCCAATGGTCCGCGCGTTCGAGGCGGGTGAGCGGCATGCGACGCGCTGGGAAAACGCGGAGACGGTGGCGTCCGGCATTCGGGTGCCTGGGGCTGTGGGGGATTTCATGATCCTTGACGCGGTACGCGAGAGCGGCGGGTTTGCGATTGCGGTGCCCGATGCCGATATTCTGGCGGCAACGGATGACGCGGCGAAGACGGACGGCTTCCTCATGTGCCCTGAGGGCGGGGCGACGCTGGCCGCTTACAAGGCCGCGCTCGCAAGCGGGCAGATCGACAAGGGTGAGCGGGCGGTGCTGTTCAACTGCGCCACGGGGCTGAAATACCCGATGCCCGAGGCGCCTTTGACGCTGGACAAGAACGCCAATATCGACTTTTCCGCGCTTTAACGGGGCGAACCCGCGCCTAAGCTAAAAAAACAGTTGAAACCTGTCCAAAGCCGCGTCATCTTTTCCGGCCATACTCTGGAAAGGTCTGCGCATGATCGGTGTTGTTGTTGTAAGTCATGGCAAACTTGCGCGTGAGCTTGTCGCTGCGGCTGAACATGTGGTCGGCGTGCAGGAGCATTTCACCGCGATTTCCATTGAGGCCGATGATGACATGGAGGCCCGCCGCGAGCAGATTATCGCAACGGCGAAAGCGTGTGACAGCGGCATGGGCGTGATCATTCTGACCGATATGTTCGGCGGCACCCCGTCCAATCTCGCCATCTCCGTCATGCCCAAAGGCAAAATCGAAGTGATCGCGGGTGCCAATCTCCCCATGCTGATCAAGCTGGCCGAAGTGCGCGGCAATGGCGATCTGATGGCTGCGGCAGAAGCAGCAAGCGAGGCGGGCCGGAAATATATCTCGATTGCCTCGCTCTTGCTCGAAAAGCGAAGTTGATCACCATCTATGTCGGGGGTCAGTCAATCCGTTATTATTGTGAACAAGAAGGGCCTGCATGCGCGGGCCTCGGCGGCGTTTGCGAAACTCGCGGGCACATTCGATAGCCAGATACAGGTGCGCTATGACGGGCTGTCCGTAGACGGCAAGAATATTATGGATCTGATGATGCTGGTCGCGCACAAGGGCGTCGAGATTGAAATCGAGGCGGCTGGATCGGATGCGGACAGAGCAACGCCTGTGCTGGTGCAACTTGTTGCGGATGGATTTGGAGAACTGGCCCGCGACCGGGAAGAGGGGCCGGATTAGGGGCTAAGGCGTGGTGGGTGGCGGCGCTAAGACCCGCGCCCTGTCCGCCGGGGTGTCCTGTCGGGCGTGCTTGTTGCGCCGGTGACGCGTTCGGCCGGATCGTCACGACGCGGCGGAGCGACGGGTTCCTCGATGGCGCGGCGTCCAACAAGGCTTGACTTGAGCCGGTCCACATGGATGTCGCCGGTGGTCTCGTCGGTTAGGCCCGCAGCAAAGCGGATGACTACGTCGACAAATTCTCCCTCGCGCACAACGCGGTCAAGGTTCGGATCGAAGCGGGCGGGGTTGGCCAGACTGGTGTCGCGGGTTGGCAAACCGTCTGCCCAAGCCATCTGTTCGAGCGGCGTGATCCGGCCATCCTCATTCCGGTCAGCATTTGCAAAAGCTTTAACCACGCCGGTTTCCAGTTCGGCAGGGGTAATCTTCCCGTCCGCATCTGCATCAAAGCTGAGGATCAGCCCGCCGCCGGAGATCAGGCGATCAGCGCTGCCCACGGTTCGCGCGGCGTCGGGTTTGAGCTCGCCTTGTCCGGGCAATCTGACAATCTCATCATCGGCTGAGACGGTTTGAGTTTGCGTGGTTTGGGCCAAGCCGCCAGCGGCCAGCAGCGGAACGAGAGCGCTCAAGCCGAACAATCTGCAAATGGTCATCGCACTTACCCTCACTCTACCTAAATCCCACGCCGATCCTGATCAGAGCCAGCCCTGTGACCAAGATGACACAGAATCTGTTTATTGCAAACGCCGTCAGCAGATGGAACGCGCTCGCGGGCTCATAAACATACAAACATATGTTTATATGTACCGTTGCAATTGCCGGAACGGGCTGTTAGGTACGTGCTCCCTGTCAGAAATTTAAGGAGGCCGACATGGCCGATTATGCCGTCGCCGATATTTCCCTTGCCGAATTTGGCCGCAAGGAGCTTGATATTGCTGAAACCGAAATGCCGGGCCTGATGTCCCTGCGCGAAGAGTTCGGCAAGAGCAAACCGCTCACCGGCGCGCGCATTGTCGGCTCGCTGCACATGACAATCCAGACGGCGGTGCTGATTGAAACCCTGACCGAACTTGGCGCAGATGTGCGTTGGGCCTCATGCAATATCTTCTCGACGCAAGACCATGCGGCGGCTGCGATTGCCGCTTCGGGGGTTCCGGTCTTCGCGGTGAAAGGCCAAACGCTTGAAGAGCATTGGGACTATCTCGACAAATCCTTCCTGTTTGACGATGGCCCGAACATTATTCTCGATGATGGCGGCGATGCGACGCTTTACATTCTGCTCGGCGCACGGGTGGAAAATGGGGAGCCCGAGCTGATCGAAGGCGAGCCGGGCTCTGAGGAAGAGGCGGCGATTTTCGCGCAGATCAAAAAGCGTATGGCGGTGAGCCCGGGCTGGTTTACGAAAATGCGCGGCCAGATCGTCGGCGTGTCCGAGGAAACGACAACCGGCGTGCACCGCCTATATGAACTGGTCGAGAAGGGGCAGCTGCCTTTCCCCGCGATCAATGTGAACGACAGTGTTACCAAGTCGAAGTTCGACAACAAATACGGCTGTAAGGAATCCCTCGTTGATGGCATCCGCCGCGCAACCGACACGATGATGGCGGGCAAGACGGCGGTTGTGCTCGGCTATGGCGATGTTGGCAAAGGCTCTGCCGCCTCGCTTCGCGGGGCAGGGGCACGGGTTGTGGTCACCGAGATTGATCCGATCTGCGCGCTGCAAGCGGCGATGGACGGATTTCAGGTCACCACGCTCGAAGACACGCTCGCCACAGCCGACATTTTCGTCACGACCACAGGCAACAAGGACGTCATCCGGCTCGAACACATGCGCGAGATGAAGGATATGGCGATTGTCGGCAATATCGGCCATTTCGACAATGAGATTCAGGTTGCCGCGCTTCAGAATCTCGAATGGACCAACATCAAGGATCAAGTGGACATGGTCACCTTCCCGAAAGGCAACCGGATGATCCTCCTCTCGCAAGGGCGACTTCTGAACCTCGGCAATGCGACCGGCCATCCGTCTTTCGTGATGTCGGCCTCGTTCACCAACCAGGTGCTGGCCCAGATCGAGCTTTGGGAAGACAGCAAGGCGAACCCACGCAAATATGAGAACAAGGTCTACATGCTGCCCAAGCATCTGGACGAGAAAGTGGCCCGTTTGCACCTTGAGAAGATCGGCGTGAAGCTGACCGAAATGACCAAGGATCAGGCTGACTATATCGGCGTTGATCAGCAAGGACCGTTCAAGCCGGAGCATTATCGCTATTAGGGCTTGAGCCATTTGCCATGATTTGAAAGCCCTTCGGTTCTCGCCGGAGGGCTTTTTTGTGCACATAAATTTATGCGGGCGGCGGTTGAGTTTGCCGCGCGCGCGTCCTATCTCGGCGCTCTATTGACCCCACGCATACGGGTCCGGATTGGCCGGATTGATGTTATGAGGAAAGGAAAAAAGTCTAATGCTGACGCTGCTCTCCCCTGCAAAAAAGCTCAATATGGACCCCGCCGCAACGGGGCTGGAAGTGACGAAACCTCGCCTTGTCAAAGACACGCGGGCGCTCACCAAAGTCGCCAAGACGCAAAGCGCGGCGGATCTGAAACGGCTCATGCACATCAGCGACACTCTGGCCGAACTGAACGCCCAGCGGTTCAAAGCGTTTAATCTCGACAATAAAAGCAACAGCGCAAAGCCCGCTGGCCTCGCTTTTGACGGCGATGTCTATTGGGGGCTGGAGGCCAAGAGCCTGCCTGATGAGACGCTTATCTATGCTCAAGACCATTTGCGCATTCTCTCGGGGCTTTACGGCGTGCTGCGGCCAATGGATGCGATCCAGCCATACCGGCTCGAAATGGGGACGAGGCTGGAAACCCCGCGCGGCAAGTCACTCTATGCGTTCTGGGGCACGGCGATTGCCGATCAGATCAACGCCGATCTTGAAGGCCATGCCGATACGACAATCGTCAATCTGGCCTCGAACGAGTATTTCAAAGCGGTGAACAAAGACGCGCTGGGGCGGACGGTGATCGGCGCGAAATTCCTCAATGTGAAAGATGGTGAGGCGCGCGCGCTGATGTATTACGCCAAACATGCGCGCGGACGTATGGCGCGCTGGATCATGGAACACCGGATTGATCGCGCCGAGGGGCTCAAGGATTTTGATGCGGACGGCTACAAGCTCGACAAGAAAGCCTCAACCGAGACCGAGCTGGTCTTCTCGCGCAAACAGCCGCCGAAAAAGAAATAGGCCGTTTGCGGACGGTCTATTTGGCCATCAGTGCGGCGAAGCGTTCGAACAGGTAGAAGCTGTCTTGCGGACCAGGGCTGGCTTCGGGGTGATGCTGGACCGAGATGATCGGCTTGCCCTCGACCGCAAGGCCGCTATTGGTGCCGTCGAATAGAGACTTATGGCTCTCGGTGACGCCCTCGGGCAGGGTGGCGACATCGACGGTGAAGCCGTGGTTCATCGACACAATCTCGACTTTGCCAGTGGCCATATCCTGAACCGGATGATTGGCGCCGTGATGGCCTTGGGCCATTTTCACGGTCTTTGCGCCGAGCGCCAGCGCGAGCATTTGGTGGCCAAGGCAAATTCCAAGCAGCGGCGTGCCGGAGCCCACAAGCGCCTTGATCGTCTCGCTCGCGCGCTCGAATGTGGCAGCCGGATCGCCCGGGCCATTGGACAAGACGACACCATCAGGCTTGAGCGCCGCGATGTCGTCGAACGGTGTGTCGCCGCTAACAATTGTGGCGCGCGCACCGACATTGGCGAGATTGCGTAAGATATTCTTCTTAACGCCGAA
>CALLCD010000112.1 GCA_938049795.1 uncultured Hyphomonadaceae bacterium
AGCGCCACCGCAAAGCTTGCCGAATAGGTATAGTTCGACACACGCGGCCCGCCCTTGCCGCCGCCTGCCCGCTCGGTCGTCCGCGTCTCGCGCAGCCGCGCCGCCCAGATCACCTGTCCGCCAACCCGCATCCGGCCATAAACATTCGGCACCCCTGCGCCTTCGCGGCTCTCCATCAGCCGGATGCTTTCAATGCGCGGCCCTTCGGTCGTATTGCCAAAGATCGCTCCATCAATCCGGCTGCCGACAAAATTGCCAACCGCACTGCCAATCGCAGCCCCCGAGATCGAGAATCCGAGCGCGCCAATGCCCTGCGGCAACAATGCAGATCCTGCCGCCTGCCCCAACGCTGAAAATGCTATTTGTGCCATAAAATCAATCCTCTAAATCAGGAAACTTGAACGCCGCCGCAATCCGTCGCCGCCACCACGGCACAAGCCGCGTCTCCACCACCGCATGCCCCCAATAGGCGTGAATGATCCGGTCCTTGCCGCTCACAATTGCGCAATGCTTGGCCGGACATCCCGTACCCATACGGAACAAAAGAACGTCCCCCGGCTCTGCGCTGCCCGCCGGAATTTCAACCAGACACCGCCGCGCCGCATTCAGCAACGTCTCCTCGCCCAACGCCTCCGCCCAGTCCGACGTGTAGGGTGGCGCAAGCTCTGGCTCCTCCCCGCAATGCGTTCGCCAGACCCCGCGCAACAGGCCCAGACAATCGGTCCCGACCCCACGCAAGCTTGCCTGATGCTGATACGGTGTGCCCAGCCAGTCGCGCGCCGTGGCGACGATCTCGGCGCGCGTCATCGTCTCTCTCCGCTATTGCCCGAGGCCGCCGGCCCCGCCAGCACAGCGTCATTGCCCGGCATATGCGGAAAGCCGCGAAAATTGTCCACATTGGCAAATAGCGCCTTACACGTCTCAAATCGCTGGTCGCATTTCAGGCCGGAAAACTGCGGATCATCAAGATTAACCCCGCACCGCTTATCCCCCAAAACCGCATCACACCGGCGCGAAAATATCCGTCCGACAGGCCGCTCGAAATCCGCCTTCAGCGACACAAGCTCCGCCTCGAACCCAAGCGCGCCATGAGTGATCTCCGTCAAACGCCCCGACCAGATATGGACAAAAAACTCCGGCCGCTCCCAGTCGACGCGATACACATCCACCCGCGCGCCATCCCACAGCCCTGCCCGCAAATCTTCCTCCGAGACCGCCTCGCTCGAGAGCGCCCCTTGCGCTGCCGCCTGTCCGGGTTGCAGCCCTGTGCTTGCGGTAAACTCCCCCGCAGACAACGCCCCACCCGGCTCATAAGTCACGCCCTCAACCGTCAGTCTACGGTCATGATCGGTCACCCCGATCACGACCCCATCCGCCCGCATAAGCCGCCAACAAAGACACGTCCGCGTCACCCCGATCGCAAGCCGCTCAGCAAATTCCGTCGCAAGAGTTTTCATCTAAACCTCCAACAATTCGACAATCGGCACCTGCCCCGCGCGCCCCGCACCGAACGCCTCGATACTGGTCGCCAATTGGTCGCTGTCAAACCGCACCGGCACATCAAACAGAAACCCCGCCGTGATCACCGCACCCGTCTCCGGCGCTTCGGAAAACCGCACCTCGCCACGCGTCGTGCTGACCACCACGCCCGACTGTTCCTCACCATTAATCGCCACACGGACGGTCCCGCCCACGGGCTTGTAAATCCGCCGCGCCGTATCGCCATATTGCTTGGTCAGGGCAAAGACTGTCTGTGTCCCATCGCCAAGCCCCAAGACTTGATCCGTCGGTGTAACATCCGCATCCGGACGCCCCGATCTGTCATCCACGAGATCGCGAAACCGGAAGCCATGCAGCCGCCCACGTCGCGCCTCGAAGAACATGGTAAGTTCATGTAATTGCTCTATTTTTGTGACCGCGCCGCCAAGCTCCCAATGCCGCCTTGATCCGGCCCAGACGGCATTCCTCACCTCGCCGCCGCTTGCCAGCGCCACGACTTCTGTCCGCCGTTCTGGTCCGCCCTGCGCGCCAAAGGCCAACGCCAAAGGCAATCTCACTTCATGAAATTCGCTCATGCTCATATGAACCGCCCTCCAGCAGACGCCGCCTGCGCCAACGCCGTCGAAATCGCCCCGCGGCTCGCCATTACCGATTGCGCATTGGCCCCCGCTCCAAGATTGAGGTTCATGTTCACCGTTTGCGACGGACCACCCCCGCCAATCCCCGCCACGAGCGCCTCGGCCGCAATGCGCGCCAGATCCCGCAAGATACCCTCGGCCATGCGCGAAAAGTCGAGCTCCCCGCTTCTCGCCGCACGCCCAAGCGCCGCTTCAATCCGTGTGCCCGCCTGATCAAAAGCCCTGCCCAGAGCATCCGCCGCCGCCTGTCCCGGCCCATCGGCCAGTTCCTGCAAAGCATCGCCCGCGCGCGCCAAATCGCGATCAATATCGTCCATATCCATTATCCTTTGTCTGGAAATTCTTCCATCAGTCCGGCAAGCTCAGACGGCCGCAATCCGCCCGCATCGCTCCCGGCCATCCATCGCCATTCTTTCAAACTCAGCGCCCAGAAATCAGCCGCCGTCACGCCCGCCGACAGCGCCGCGCGGAGCATTTCGTCCCAGGGCAACATCATCCAAGCAGCCCCAGCCGAAACGCCTCGGCCACCGCCTTCGCCGCAGCCCCCGGCGCCAGATCCGCCGCCTCGATCCCGTCGGCAATCTCCGCCTCGCCGCCACCCCGCAAGAGCGCACCCACCACCGTGACGAGATCACGCGCACACCAGGTCCGTATACGGACATTCAATTCAGAAAGCTCCGTACACCCGAACGCCGTTTCAATCTCGGCCAGCGCCCCAAGCGTGAGACAGAGCCGGCGCTCCACTCCGCCAATCCGCAAGCCCACTTCGCCGCGCGCGCCGTTCACACTCATGCCGCAACCTCAAAGCTCAGTGCGCCTGCACTTTCCAGCGTTACCGTGAACGCCGCCTCGCCATCATGCTCGCCCGAATAGGCCAGCGCCGAAATCTGGAACGGCCCCTCGATGACACCAAACTCCGGCAGAATAAGTTGCCATCGGCCAATCTCGCCCGCAAAAAACAGAGCCCGCATCCGCGCATCCGATGGCTTGTCCTTAAACACACCCGCTCCGCTCAGCCGCGCCGATTTCACGCCCGCCCCGCCAATAAGTTCGCGCCACGCCTCCGGACTGTCCGTGTTCGTCCCGTCCACATTTGCCGCCGAGAGCTGCAGATTTTTCGTCCGTATGCCCGCAACCGTCATAAACTGGCCCGCCTCATCAGCCAGTTTCAACAAGACATCTCTTCCTCTTTGGCCCGCCATCAGCTCGCCTCCTCAGTTACAATCCGTATCCGTAATATGCCGCGAAACGCCTGCCGGTCGCGCGTGCGGAACACGTCGCCATAGGTCGGATAAGCCAGCACCACGATCTGCCCCGCAGGCGCAATGCTCGCCCGCTCCGCCGCCGCCCTGAGCGCGCCAAGCGCCTCTTTCGCATAGGCCCGCCCGCCAAAGCGCGAAGCCACCGCAAAGGTCAAAATATGCTCCGTCCCCGCAACACCTGCCGAGCCCGCAGGCCGCGTCTCGTGTCGTTCCAGCGTCGCATACGGATAGGCCGGTCCCTGCGTTTCGTCATCATAGACCCGCGCCGGCGAGCCAAATTGCGCCTGCACATCCGGGTCTGCCCGCAGTGCGTCCATGACCGCTTTGAGCAGCTGGCATTCGGCGTCCGCATTCAAAATTGTTCCGTCCGCCATTACAGTCGCACCCCCTGATAGGGCATCAGCAGATCGTCCACCTCATGCGGGAACGCCTCGTCATCGCCGTCGCCATTGCGCAGCCGATAGCCTTGCGCGGCCAGCAATTTCAACGCCAGCTTCAAATCATCCGGCACAGCCCCCGCATCCTCGAACCCCGCTTCGAACACCACCTCGACCACCGCGCCAGCAGGCAACACCGCCAGCCCCGTCCAGGGTTTGCGGCACAATCGTCCGTCTGACAGCATAAAGCCCCCGGTCACATCCTCAGCCGCATCGCCATGCACCGTCCGTACCGCGATCAGTTCATGCAGAGGCCCGGGCCGAAGCACAATCCCGCGCCCGGCCAGTCCGCTCGGCCAACCGGAATATTCCACCCGCAGCGTCCGGCGCACCAGCGCCATATCAAGCTCGTTCTCCAGCCGCGCCCGCGCGCTCGAAATCAGATCGGCGACAAGCGCGTCTTCTCCATCATGGCCGATCCGCAAATAATCCTTCACCGCAGACAGAGACACAGGCTCCCCATCCGGCGGCGTCAAAACGCTCGTTTTCATTTCTGATTTCCTTTGTTTCCACCCCTCCAAAGAGCGACCCGCACCAAAGCACGGGCCGCCCCTGTCCTCCGCGCAGGGAGGGGTATACGCGGAGAACCTCTTGTTACGGATCAAATTTCCACCGGCATCCACATCAAGATACCGCCTCCCCAGCATACGCTGGGGTCCATGGCCATCAACTCCGCTCCATGCCGCCATGGACGCCAGCGTACGCTGGCAAAACGGCGTTTGGCGTACCACGAGCTTGCAATAACAAACCCGCGGCCCTGAGCACGATCCATCATGACGCCAAGCGTCACGGGTGATCGAACCAAACAGCCCTGAGCATGATCCATCGTGACGCTACGCATCACGGGCGATCAGGCTAGAACCTCATCACTTTGATCGCGTCAAAGTTCTGCACACCGCCGCCAACGCGCTTGGTTGTGTAGAACAGGACGAACGGCTTGGCCGAGAACGGATCGCGCAGCACACGCGTGCCGACCCGGTCCACAATCAGATAGCCGCGCCGGAAATCGCCAAACGCAATCGCCGCATTGCCCGCGCCAATGTCCGGCATGTCCTCGATCTCGGTCACGCCATAGCCCAGCAGCGTCGCCGCTTCGCCGCCCGTGCCCGGTTGCCAGAGATAACGCCCATCGGCATCCTTGAGCTTGCGCACTTGCGACACCGTCCGGCGGTTCATCACAAACCGGCCATTGGCCCGAAACTGCGATTTGGGTGCATAGATCAGATCAATCAGGCTGTCAGCCGCATCCGGCCCGGCGAAATCGCCCTGAACCGCGCCAATTTTGCCCCATTCGTGCGCGCCCTGGTCAACAATATCATGGCTCAGAAGCCCGCGCGGTTTGCCCACGCCGTCGCCAGTGATGAAGGCCGCGCTTTCCTGGGTTGCAAACGCCGCTTCGACCTCATCGGCGAGCCACGCATCAACGTCCGAGAACGCATCTTCCAGAAGAGTCTGCGTCGCCGCCGGTTGCGCAAAAAGCTCGCCCGCCGGAAACTCGACAAGAGACAGACCTTCGGTCGCCGTTTGCGGGCGCGCTTCGGTTTCGCTCGCCCAGCGCGCTTCAACCCCAAGCCCGATGGGCTTGCGGAACGTGCCCGAAGAGGTCTGGCGCACTGTTGCAATCTGACGCATCGGGCTTGCCGCCATCAGGCGCGCTTCAATCAGTTGATCAAGCTCAGGCGGGGCGACATAACCGCCCTGATCCTCAGTGCCCGAATTGAGCGATTTGAGGTTCAGCCCGGCAATCCCGCTATCATCGCCAGAACGAATATAGCGGTCCCATGCGCCCGAATGTTCGGCATTGACCGGCGCATCACCGGACAGGTCCGCACGCGCCGATTTCAGGCTCAGCGCCTCAAGCCGTTTGTCAATCCGCGCCAGTTTCTCATCGAGCAGCGGATCGGCTTTGCCGCGCTTTTCAATCTCGGCCAGCCGCGCCTCATTGGCATGTTTATACGCTTCAAACACGGCCAGCGCTTCGGCCTGGCCCGTCTTCACATTTCGGCCTTTGGCCATTTTGGTTTCCTTGGTCATATCAATCCTTTTCCCTAAGGTTCACTCTCCCCGTCATCTCCCCCGATCGGTCGGGGCAGAAGCAGTCTCTCCAATGAAGCGGGGGCCTTCACTGGCCGTTCTGTCAGTTATCCGTATGCGCCCCAATCAGCGTAAATCGTGCCGCCGGTTGCATCGGCTCGGCGACAAGCGAAAGCTCGACCAGTTCAATATCGGTCAGCTCCCGTCCGCCCGCCGCCCCCCGTGTCCACATCAATGGCCGGAACCCGATCGACAGCCCATCCAGCCCTTCTCGCGCCAGCGTCCGGGCACTGTCCGCCTCGATTAGACCGCGCGCAAACAGCCCGCGTCCATCTTCGCGCAATTTCAGCCATCGCCCGACCAGCGCGCCGGTCCGGTGTTGCAGCAGCATAGGCGCCGTCTGCCCGCTTGCCAGCCAGCGCGAAAACGCCCCCCCGCGCACCACATCGCCGGCCAGATCTGCCACTCCGAAAATCGCCGCATATCCCTCAATCAAGATTGGGCGCACACTCTGTTCGATCAGCATACTTGCCTCACCTCGCATCAATTTTCCGTTCAATCCGGTCAAGCTGCATACGGACGGAATCAAGCTCCGCCTCGAGCCGCGCCAGACGCTCGGCCACATCCCGCCGCTCATCCACCTCATGCTCGACCATCGCCAATCGCTCTCCGGCAGCCCCCGCCCAGACCAGCGCGCCAGCGGTCTGCACAAACACCGTAAAGACCAGCGCCAGCGTCACCCGCCTGTCGAGCTTCATGACGCATCTTCCGTCAGCGGACCGTCCACCGCTGGCAACCCAGCCATCTCGCGTTTCTCCGCCACCGTCATAAAGCTCGCCGCCTCAATCCGCTTCCACAGCGCCTCACGCTCAACCGACAGAGCCGGCACCGCATCAAGATTGGGCGTCACCGCAATCTCGTCCTCGAAACACCCGCTCAGCCACAGCCCGATGCCCGCCGCCGTCTTGTTGACCAGTGGCAAGACCGTCATCCGCCAGAACGCCAGATTGGCCTCCTTATAATTCGCATACGTATTGTCTCCCGGTATCCCGAGCAGTTGCGGCGGCACACCGAGCGCCAGCGCAATCTCGCGCGCGGCCCCATTGCGCGCCTCGCGGAAATCCATCTCGGCAGGCGACAGGCTCATCGGCTTCCAGTCGAGCCCGCCTTCAAGCAAGAGCGGACGCCCCGCATTCTCTGCGCCCGCATGCGCCGTTTCAAGCTCGCGTTTCAAGCGGTCAAACTGTTCATCAGTCAGCCGCGCGCCATCCCGCCCATACACAAGCGCGCCGGAAGGTTTGGCCGAATTGTCAATCAGCGCTTTCGCCCAATCCGCCCCCGCATTGTGCAAGTCGAGCGCCTGACGCGCCGCAGCCAGGGGCGGCAGACCCGACACATCGCTTGCCGGATGGAAGCATTTGAGATGCAAGACCGGCGACCAGCCCGCCTCATCGCGCACAATCCGCCGCTCGCGACGCTCGACCGTATAGATCCAGCCCATCACCCAGCCACGTCCATCAACCAGCGGCTTCATCCGCTCCGGCCTAAGCACTTGCAGCCCCTTCGGCGCTTCGCCTTCGCCGAGCCGGATCGCCTCGACATAGCCATTGCCCGAGATTTGCAAATGCGAATAAAGCGCCTCAAGCAGCCCCGGCCCCGCTTCATCGGGCATAGGCCGCGCCAACAAATTCGCCGTCTCCTCATGCGCCGACACAAGCGGCACGGACGCGGCCGCCTCGGTCACCATCCGTACACAGCGATAGACCACCGCATTGCGCAAATACCCGTCCCGCGTCAAAGCCTCGCTTGAGCGCGAGCCCCAGCGCGCTGAGCCCAATTGCGATAGCGCCACCATCATCGGGGACACGGATTTCTCCTCCGCCCCTTTTGTCCAAGGCAGTTTCATCTCGTCACTCCATTTTGTCTCGGTTAAACTCCGCGCACCCTCGGCGCGTCCTTGCGGTCCAGCAGCAAGGCCCACACGCCCCAAACCAGAGCGTCCACACGATCCGGTGACCCGGAAAACCCGTCCGCTCCAAAACTGCACATCTCGTCCTCAAGCGCTTTCATCACGCCAATATGTTGCACCCGTCCGGCCTCATAGAGCGCTGCGACAGGGCTCGCCCGCGCCCGCTTACCCGCCCGCGCCGTCACCAGCCGCACCGGCACCAGACATCCGGCCGTCTCCAACGCATGCCGCACCATCTCGCCGCCCTGATTGCCCTCAGCCACAATGGACCCGGCCCCCAATCGCGCCGCCAGAGCGCTCGCGCGGCTCGCCCAGTCCAGCGGCGACAGCCCCTGCTCGGACCCGTCCGCCAGCACCACCGCCCGCCGCCGGTCCTCGCCCCCTGCGACGAGCCCAACAGCCACAATCCCGCACGCATCCGCCTTTGGCCCGCTCGTTGCCGGTGGATCAACCGCCACAATCACATCATCCAGCTCAGGCGCCTTAGCCAGTCGCGCCGTCTCCAGCACGCTCCGCGTCCACAGCGCGCCCTCCATATCCTCAATCAGTTCGCCCTCAAGCTCTTGTCGCCCGAGCCGCGTGCCGCCATAGGCCCGCTCGATCCCGCTCAAAAACCCCGGCGCAAGATTGGCCGCGTTCACCGCCGTCCCCGCCCGCGTCAACACGCTGTCCGCATCCGCCACCAAACGCTTGACCAGCGGCACCGGACGCGGCGTCGTCGTCACCATCGCACGCGGGTCATCGCCGAGCCGCAGCGCCATTTGCAACATGTCCCAGACCATTTGCGCGCTCGGCCATGCGGCCACTTCATCACACCACGCCACATCAAATTGCGGCCCGCGCAAACTGTCCGCGTCTTCCGCCGAAAACACATGTCCTTCCGCCCCGTTCGGCCAAACGAGCCGCCGCCGCGACACTTCGTAAACAGGTCGCTCCTCGGAGTCCGGCGTAATCGCCCGCAAGCCAGACGGCCCTTCAATCATCACCTCACGCACATCGAGCAATGTCGGCCCCACCAGAGCCGCCCGCCGGCATCCGCCCCACAGCATCGCATAGCGCAACCATTCAGCCCCCGCCCGTGTCTTCCCTGCGCCGCGTCCGCCCATGAACAGCCATGTCCGCCAGTCCCTCTCCAGCGGCGGCCTCTGCGCCTCGTGCGCTGTCATCAGAAACGGGTTCTGCGCCAGATGCTCCATCTCCTCGCGGCTCAGGGAGTGGTCCAGTACACGCTGCCAGATCTTTGGTTTCCAGGCCTGCCAGACGTTTGATTTCATTGCGCAGCTCCTCATCACTCATCGACGCGATACGCTGGCGTGCCAATTCACTCTTACGTTTCATAACCCGTGGCTCCTTGATCCGCCTTTTCCAACCATGCCCTGTTTTAGCCCCGCCTGATGCCCGGTCGGATTGTTCACAGCTCGCCGTCTGAAAATGCGGAATATATTCCTATTTGCTGTGCAGTCTGCGTCCACCAATCCCTGTATTGGAGTGCAGCCCAAACCCGAATTGCCTTCACCTCGCCATGATTATCGCACTATTAAGACCCGTGTGCGCAGATGCGCGAACAGATTCGGGGAACACGACACTATGGCCAAACCCGCCGCCCCACCTCCGCGCCGCAAATGGCTGCGCTATGGCTTGATCAGCATGGCTGCGCTGTGCGTGGTCGGTCTTCTTGTGGGCTTTATCGGCTGGCGGAGCCTCTATACGGATATGCCCGCTCTGCCCGAGACCGAAACCCTCTGGGCCAAGGGCCGCGAGCAGGCCTATGAGTTCCGCGCGGCCAATGGAGACCTCATCGCCATTCG